>CAYZYB010000956.1:0-2705 GCA_964481505.1 uncultured Planctomycetaceae bacterium
GTTTAAGAATGCAACTATGTCATCATTTGTTGTTGTCATCATCGGCATCCTGATCGTGTTAGGCCTGATCATTGGGCTGCGAATCAATGCGTTTATCGCGTTGATCGTAGCTGCGCTTGCCGTCAGCTTTCTGGCAGCCGATCCACCGGCTGCCGATGGCGAAGAAGGCGTGACGACTTCGATGAAAGAACGGCTCGATCGAGTCGGTCGGGAATTCGGAATCGCGGCCGGGAAGATCGGTCTCGTGATCGGTTTTGCCGCCGTTATCGGCGAAGCCATGATGCGCAGCGGCGCGGCCGACCGCATCGTCATGGCGTTTCTGTCAGTGCTCGGAATCAAAAGAGCTCCGTGGGCACTGATGGGCAGCGGCTTCGTGCTTTCGGTACCCGTTTTCTTTGACACCGTGTTCTACCTGTTGGTGCCGCTTGCTCGATCTTTGTACGCCAACACGAAGAAGAACTTTCTACTGTACGTGCTGGCGATTTGTGCTGGCGGCGCGATTACGCACACGCTGGTACCACCGACTCCCGGCCCGTTGTTCATGGCCAACACACTGGGCGTGCCGATCGGCATGATGATTTTCGTAGGCGGAATTGTGGCTCTGCCAGCGGCCATGTCGGGAATCATCTTCGCCGTGTTTCTGGACAAGCATGTCAAAATCGAATCGCTCGAAGACAAAGATGAAAGCACGGGCGGAATCGCGCGAGATCTTGAGAACGCTGAGCCGAAAGAACTGTCGTCGCCTGTTCCATTGTGGGAAGCGCTGCTGCCGGTCGTGCTGCCGGTTTTGTTAATTTCCGGTGACACCCTGGTTGATACATTTCAAGTCAAAGATGTGGCCGCACAGGTTGTTCGCATCGACGGCGAAAACGCCATCGCCACAGCAAAAGGTTATCCGTCAATTGCAACGCCGGTTGCTGGCTTGCCACAACCGCCAGCCAATGGGGACACGATTCATGTGACTCCACGGGGGCTTCCGGTCGATGGCGTCATTTCTGCCGTTCCGTTTGCACCAAATTCGTGGAACCCATTGAAACCTTACACACAGGTCATCGGAAACCCCGGTCTGGTCCTGTTGCTGTCAATGACGTTGGCGTTGATCACCTGGGTTCGGTGGAAAAAACCAACCGGGCAGGACTTTGGCTCGGCTGTCGAAACAGCTTTGCTAAGCGGCGGGTTGGTCATCCTGATCACTGCAGCTGGTGGCGCGTTTGGATCGATGCTGAAAGTCACGGACGTTGCAACCGATATCCGCATGATGTTTGAAGGCAGCGACGCCGTCGGAATGACGTCGCTGTTTCTGGCGTTCGGAATGGCGGCACTTCTCAAGGTTGCTCAGGGTTCCAGCACGACAGCGATGATTACTGTTTCTGCCATGATGGCTTCGTTCGGCCTTGCGGAAGCCGATCTCGGATTCAACATGGTCTACATTTGTACTGCGATTGGTGCCGGATCGTGTATCGGTTCGTGGATGAACGACAGCGGATTCTGGATCGTCGCCAAAATGAGCGGCCTGAGTGAAACTGAGGCACTGAAAACCTGGACACCGATGCTGGCGCTGCTGGGCGTGGTTAGCCTGGCGATGACAATCCTGCTGTCGAAGACGCTGCCACTGATTTCGGCTGGTTGATGGCGATAACGCACTCTGGCAGGACTTCGCAAACCGATTCTTCTGCTGAATCTGAACGTTCTTTTCTGTTTGAATAAATCCGGCCTTCACCACACTTCCTGAGCGGCAACAATTCATTCAACCCCAAATCGTTTCTTTCGTTGAGCTTACTTAATGCCCCCTGCTGTACCAGATGCCGATTCACGAGCTCAGAGATTTCGGGACCTGCTGGGCTATCTGAATTTCTCAGACGGTTCTCCAGGCACTCGATTCCGTGTCTGCCTGAACGAGCTATTTACAGAACTGGATTCGCCCTGGAAATTCGACGGCATTCGTACGTCGCTGTTGAAGGAATTGTCTGAGGTTGCTGCATCCGGGGAGTCTGCGTTTCAGCAAACCGATCAGGCGGAACGTGCCATCAAGTCTGCCTTTGATATCGTGCTTCCGAAGTATCTGGAGTTTCACGAAGACCTCCTGTTTCATATTGATGCAACGACGATCTGTCAGCCGTTCTTTCTGGCCTGCATTTTCGAAGCGACTCTGTCTGCCGCTGCTAAAACAGGTTGGGATGACGAAACCGAATTCGTCAGCGAAGCCCTGAAGCACATCAACACGTATGTTGGTTATCGCCCCGTTGCCATTCTGGAAAACGACCGGCGAATGCAGGTCTATGATCACGAACGCTTCTGCCCGATTCCGCTTTATTTAAAAGACTGCGGAGCTGCGCACGGGCGCTATCGTGAGCTGATTGAAGCGACTTTGCAGTTCCTTCGCGAACTGCCTGAGGATATGACCGGCCCGGCGCACTTTGATTTGGATCATCTCGACGAATTGTGTCTGGACACACGTGCTCACGATCACCTGCATCCTGTCAACAAACGCACGAACTACATGTTCGGTGAATGGGATCCGGAGATTATCGACACCAAGGGATTCTACAGACGCTTCGTGATTCGTGGCATCATTCTTGATTCACTTCAGCAGTGGATGGACGTGTCTGATGAAATTCCGCCTGAGGAACTGTTGTTTGACGCTTCTGCTGTGCTGGCGGGGACTATTCTGATGGCTTCGGCGATTAGTGGGGCCGGTCCGGACA
>CAYZYB010000957.1:0-2702 GCA_964481505.1 uncultured Planctomycetaceae bacterium
ATGAAACAATGATGCTGAACCGGATGGACCAGGACATTCGAGCTGCCGGACGTCAATCTGAATATAGCAAACTCTGGCGACTCGATGGTTCACTTAGCGTTCCAGCTTGGAAGGAACTTCTGAGCGATTATTTTCGCGACAATCCCCTAATCGGAGAGTATTTAGGCACCGAGGAATCGATCCAGGAAGAACGGTTGCACCTCCCAGTTGTCGAAGAAAATCCGCCCACATTCGTGCCTTGGACGCTTAAGCGTGGTCAGGGTATTCGGGCTACGGTTTCCTATCATTCGCCGGACTTGGGTGAGAGGATTTCCGATGGCGTAACATCGTGGAGTACACTCGAAATTGGCGACTCTGTTGTCAGATGCGTTGACGCAAATGTCCTCGAAGTCTGCAAGCTGATAGCAAGAAAGGGCCATGCGCTAAAATTACCGGATGATCTGAAACGAATTTCTTTCAAGGACAACGTCGTCGAATTTCCCCCTATACTTCATTCCGGTGATGATCGAATTTCTCGGGTTCATCGGACAATCGAAGCAATCGAACAGCTTTGCAGTCATTGGTCACAGAAGATCCCCGGCAGAATTGTCATTGCAAATCTACTCGTGGACTACGTGGATCGAAGGGTGTTGTATTCATTCGCTGGCAATTGCTTAGACATGTCGGATTTCCTTTCGCACGATCTTCCCAAGATACCGGAATCGACCGGTCTAATAGGACACTGGCTCGTTCACGCCCGAGACAGAATCTCAACACGGACGACAGATTCGAGAGATATGCCAACGTTGTTTGAAATGGTTCGACATTCTGGTGCTATCACTTACGAACGACAATTTTTGCCTTGGGAGGATGTTGAGTTCGACTTCCATGCGCCGTCACCGTCATATGCAGTTCACTCAACGAACACATCACTGAAAGATCAGCTAGACTCTGGAGCAATTTCCGTTGCTCCGGCATTGCTTATTAACGAGTCGAAATGCTCGAATTGTGATCTGCCATATCGACGTTGCCCCTGTGTGAAGTCAATTGATGACGGGGTCGCGGAGATCCTCACTCACGCTGATATCGCAGGGGGCTTCCTGACCAATGACCCGACTCCATTGGCCATCGAGTCCGTCGGAGAAGCGGCATTGAACGAGCCAGACTGATTCGCCGATGACACGAGCTGACACGAATACGATTCTTGCGATGACTGCCCGTCGCTGGCGGAATGGTGCTTTCATCCTGTAACTCGCGACTGCTACCAACAAAATCACCACGCCGCCTCCGTTTGCTTTGAATTGAAGAAGTACCGCCGCCACTAAGCACAAATGTTGAGCGGCGGCACGGAATTCACACTCTGAAATTCACGTCGTCGTCGCTCGTCTCGCCTGATCTCGCATGTGTTCCGGGCTATGAGACAGGTGCTGGTAAACGCGAGCCAGCATAGATGGGTCCTTGTGCCCCATCAACAAAGCGACCGTCAACGGATCAATGCCTCGTTTCAAAGCATTGGTCGCCCAGGAGTGGCGAAGGGCGTAAAGCGAATATCTCGGAGCGACCTTGCTGGCCATTCGCTTGAATAGCTTCTCCTTTGCTTCCTGTCGCAATTCAGCAGGCCGCTTGTCACGTATGACTCCTTGCTCACGTTTCGTGGGAGCAAGTGTGTCGATGAACTTCGCGATTGCCTTCTTGCTCGGTTCTTCACCTTTTCCTTTGAGAATCGCTTTGCCCATCCGAGTCTGGATTCGATCAAAGCAGCAATTCACCGCTTCGGTCTTCCACGGTCGACCGGACCGATTCCGAAATAACTCGCCACTTGGATACTCGTCGACCAAGCGACGACTGATCGACATTGCATCGTCGTTCAAATAGATGATGCGTGGCGACTTCTTCCCTTTGGACTTCCTCGAAGGGAAAACCCAGCGGCCATGTTTGACGTCGACCCAGTCCGCGATGACTCGCAGTGACTCTTGCGGTCGACAACCGGTTTGGTAGGTCGTCACAAGCAGATCGCGAAACCGGACATCCGGCACAAACTTGAGCAGTTGCTCGAATTCGTCAGGCGGAACGTAAACATCCTTCCGTTCAGCCCCCGGCACATCGAGTGCCTCAAGCGGATCAATGTCGATTCGCCCCTGGCGACGTGCCCAACTCAGACACCGCTTAATGCTCCGGAAGTAGTTGCGGCGAGTCGTCTGGGCAACATCGTACTCATCGACCCATTGCTCAACGTGAAATGGCCTGAGAGCCGAGACTCTCATCTCGGGGTACTTCAGAACGAACCGCTGCAACCGATGGCGATACCATTCGTAGGTATCTGGGGCACGATTTTTCTGAGTCCATTCCAGAAACGCATCAATGATCACGATGAGCGATTCTGGGGAAACGTGCTGCTCACGCGGCTTACCCATCAACTGATGGTACTGCCGAAAAGCTTCATCCTTGTCCGGGCCGAGATTGACCTGTTTGCGGTTAATCTCGACGTACCAGACGCCACGGGCCTTCTTAAAGAAAGGCTTGGGAAAATGTGCCATTGCGAACCCTCCAATCGAATCCAGAAAACGGAAACAACAGAGGCGATGAAAAGTTCGCTTCGCGATTCGGACCGGCTGCCACCGGTGTCCCGAATCATAATTCAGCCCGAGTTTTCGGACAACTTCTCGGACAGAGCCGATTTTCGAAGTTGCCGAATCGTCGTAAGTCCTTTGGTAGCAAAATAC
>CAYZYB010000958.1:0-2702 GCA_964481505.1 uncultured Planctomycetaceae bacterium
CGGTTTGCTGCCCGTCGCGAACTGCGTTGTTGACCGGCAAGCATGCGGCCAACACGGGCGTTTATGGAAACAAGCAAAACCTCAAGCGGGCCCCCAAAGCAAAAGACGTCGAAACGCTGCCTGAGTACTTTGGCAATCGTGGCTATCACACGCTTTCGGGTGGCAAGATCTTCCACAAGCACGGAAAAAAGAAGGGTGATAAAGACGAAGGGGAATGGGCGTTCCACGAACACGTTCGCCCGGGCGGCAAGAACCGAGGCCTTGCCTGGGAGGAAGAGCCAAAAGTCGAAGGCGTCATCAGCGGCGGGACGAAATTTGCCTGGGGCGCGACCAAAGTTCCGACGGAAGAAACGAAAGACTATGTCGCCTGTCAGTGGGCGGCCGATCAATTTGACCGTGACTTCGACGGCAAACCGTTCTTCCTTGCACTTGGTATTTCCAAGCCTCACTTGCCCTGGTATGTGCCGCAGGAATTCTTCGACCTGTACCCACTCGACGAAGTCACCCCGGCTCCATTCGTGCGAAACGATCTCGACGACATCACAAAGAAAAACGGTCAGCCGATTTTTAGTCCGGGGAGTCGTTTTCGGCTCGCTGATGAAACAAAAATGCACGCACAAGCCAACCGGGCCTATCTCGCAAACGTCAGCTATGTCGACCACTGCGTCGGGAAGACTTTGGATGCGTTGGCGAACAGCAAGTACGCCGACAACACGATTGTCATGATCTGGGGCGATCACGGATGGCATCTCGGCGAGAAGCTGCAATATGGCAAAACCAACCTGTGGGAAGAATCTGCTCGAGTTCCTTTCATCGTGAAGGCTCCGGGTTCCAAACTGAAAAACGCGCGATGTGACAGAGTCGTGAATCTGATCGACATGTACCCAACATTGATCGACGTGTGCGGCCTGCCAGCGAACAAAAACAACGACGGACGAAGCTTCGCTCCACTGTTGGAAGATCCTTCGCAGGAATGGAATTTCCCGACGCTGACGACTTACCAGTACAAGAATCACTCCATCACCGATGGTCGCTATCGCTACACCTGGTACGGTGCCAGAGCTGACGGGCAAGAAGAGCTGTACAACCACAAGACGGATCCGTTGGAGCACAACAACCTGGCTGCGAATGCGGACTACGCTGAAGTCATTGCGAAGCTCAAAAAGCATTTGCCCAAACATAACGAACCGAACAGCCCCAGTAACGATGCTTCGAATTCGAAATAGCACATCGGCCGAGGAACGTGCTTTGAGGCTTAATCGCGGTTACTCGTCACAAAAAACAGAAGGGTTTATTACTCAATGATTGTCGCAACTATGATCTTGCCGTTCGTCGTTTTTTTTGTCGGCATTGTCCTGTTCATTGGCAGCTTTGTCGTATTCCGCATGGTTCGCGGGAGAAAGGGAACGCTCACGCTGCACATCCCCGAGAGCTCTGTGTCGACTGATGAGAAAATTAGAGGCACTGTGACAATCACCACGAAGAAGCCGTTGGCAGTTCGACGATTTTTCGTTGCTCTCACCTGCGAAGAGGTTGTCAGACGTCCGGGAGAAGAGGGACCACCGGATATGTATTCGGCCTACAATGATGAATACACTTTCCTGGATGATGAGCAATGGCCGGCTGGTCTGACCCAGAGCTTTGAATTCGAATTGACGGTGCCACACGGAAGTGATGTCAATGGCGGGGCTATGGCAACTGAAGGCAGAATTGGGACAAAGATCAGCGGATTCGGAGTAAGCGTCGGTCCCGAAAGCCAACTGCTATGGAAAGTGGAAGCTCGAGTTGATTTGCCCGGTTTAGATCTCACTAAATTCCAACTGGTGAACGTAGAACTGGACTACTAAATGACAGACGCCGTTTTCCCAGTCACCGCAAGATCCTTCGCAGGAATGGAATTTTCCGGCGTCGACGACCTACCGGAACAACCGCGGCAAGCGTTGGCAGGATGACGATGTTGCTTGTTGTGTTGTGATTCATCTTTTGTGTTTCCGCATAGTAGCTCGGCTCTCCGAGCCGAGCTACTATGGTCGCTAACGCTCCCATTTCACAAATCGCGCATGGGCATCTTTCAGGTCGTGTTTCCATTTGCCAAGAGGTTCCTTCCATGCCTGCTCGATCACCAAATAGCCGTGGTAGCCAGTTTCGAGGAGCTGATTCAAGAACCCGTCAAAGTCCGTAACGCCACTGCCGAACACGACTGTATTGTGACCCATTCCAAACGCTTTGCAGTCTTTCAAGTCGACATGCAACGTTCGAGCATGAAGCCGCTTGATGACTTCGCTGAGTTGAATTCCTGATCCCTCGAAATGGCCAGTGTCGAGACACAATCCGATGTTGGGCGTGTCAATCGCGCTGTAGATTGCGTCGTAGTCTGCGATCGTCTCCAGGTTGTTGCCGGTGTGGTTTTCAAGTGCGACAAGCACTCCCATTTGCTCGGCGGCGGGAGCGATTTCTTTGCAGACTTGAATGATCGCTTTCAATCCGCCCTGCGTTCCCCGTTTCGAGCCGGTGAACTTAACAATGTTGCAGCCCAGCTGCTGCGCACGTTTCATCATCAACAATTTGTGTGAGACATCCTTCATCACACCGTTGCGACCACCCTGCGCACCGAAACCCGTGCTCTGGACGCTAATCGGTTTCAGTTTCGCGGCGGCACAGCGCTGCTTGAGGTTTGATACGTAGGCCGATGAAATCTGATC
>CAYZYB010000959.1:0-2696 GCA_964481505.1 uncultured Planctomycetaceae bacterium
TTACGAATACGGGCTCAACACCGCTTACCAACCTGGCGCTCAACGAAAACCTGCAGGCTCACTTTGGTGGCGCGTTTGTTGGCATCACTCCTCAAGCCGGTGGTGTGAAAGCCGTGATTGGTCCAGGCAATGCGACGACCGACCCAACAGTCGACCCGAATTATGACGGCACGGCCGCAAATTCGAACATCTTTTCCAGTACGCCTTCGACTCTGGATGTGAACCAAAGCATCACGGTCGAAATCGTGGTCGAAATCGACCCGGACAATGCGGGCGCCACATTCGACAGCGTCAGTGGAGACGGCAGCGGTGACTTCGAAAATCAGGCAACCGTAACGGGCGTCGATCCGGGAGGTTCCGGTGGATCAATCAGCGACGATTCTGATGATCCAACCGACGCGGACACCACATCAAACGATACAGACAACGACCCTGATAGCCCCACCGCGATCGTCTTCCCTGACATCACGCTGGTGAAAACGCAGGTTGGCTCCATCATTCCGGCGACCAGCAACATCGCTGGCAACTTCGAAGTTACGTACGACCTGGCGATCACAAATACCGGCGGTGAGGCTCTGCATTCGTTGTCGTTGATCGAAGATTTGCAGGCCAACTACGGCGGTGCTTTCGTGAGAATCGTGCCGCAGGGCGTGACGATGGATGCCGCGACCATCCAATCGGCTCCCGTCTCTGATGACCCGGAACTCAATGTCAACTACGACGGCACGACAGGCGTCAATTCGCAACTGTTCGATAATTCCGGGGCGAACTCCAACGAACTGGGAATTGGCGAAACCGTTGTGGTTCGAATTGTGATCGAGATCGATCCGGATGATCCGGCAGCAAACCTGACAAACGGGTTGCTGGAAAACCAGGCCAGCACAGAAGGCACAGGAGCCGTCAGCAACACCACAGCTGACGATCTTTCTGATGATCCGAGTGACCTGACTGATGACGGCAACGCGGACAACAACCCGGACGATCCCAACGCGATCAGCTTCGCGGACATCGATCTGACCAAGATCATTTCCGGTGCTCCAACGCCAGCTGCCAGCGGCACGATGGGCAATTTTGATGTCGTGTATTCGTTTGAAGTCAGGAACACCGGCACAGAAATTCTGTCGAACTTAAGCCTCACGGATGACCTGGCAACCGAATTCGGTCCGGCCTTCCAGGGCGTCGTCGACATCGTCGTGGCGCCTGGTACAGCATCGGGTGCCCCCACAGCAAACACGGCTGCCAATAACCCCGTGTCTCCGTACGATGGCTCTGCCGGCAGCGACATTTTGCTTGGCAACTCCAGTGACGAACTGCGTCCCGGTGAATCCTTCTTCGTAACGCTGACCGTCGAAATCGACCCGGACGCTGCCGGAGCCGTTTACAATGCTGCCGGCGAACTGGAGAACAGCGCCAGCGTGGCTGGTGATGGAGAAAATGGTGGCACAGCCACTGATGTTTCCGACGACACCACCAACAGCGCGGACGTCCAGGATCCGACAGACATCGACAACGATGGCGACGACCCGACTGTGCTGACCCTGAGCGCCATTGCGCTCGACAAAACAGCTGGCACGGTGATTCCCGCGGCTGACGGGACGTCCGGTCAATACGATGTGACATACACGTTTGTCGCAACGAACATCGGCAACGATGATCTGACAAACTTCACACTGACCGACGACTGGACTACGCAATTCGGCGGAGCCTTCGTTGGAATCGTTGACGTTGATCTTTCCGATGACGTCACCGTCCCTGGCGGATCAGGAATCAGAGGCAACAACAACTACACCGGTGGTGCGCTGGAAAATCTGCTGGACGGAAATGGCACCCTGGCAACGGGCGAAACCATTACCGTCGTGGTTACAGTGCGAGTTGAACCAACCAACGCGACAGCCGTACTTGTTGATGGAACCCTGCAAAACAATGCGGAAGTATCAGCGCTGGATTCGAACAACAACCCGGTCAACGACGTTTCCGATGATCCGACCGACGGCGACGACATCGACCCGAACGCTGACAACAATCCCGACTCTCCGACGAACGTTTCCTTCGCAAATATCGAAGTTGAGAAGATCATCAGCACGACAACTCCGCCGGCTCCTGCGAGCAGTGGAACGGCTGGAAACTTCGATGTCACCTACGAGTTCCTCGTCACGAATACCGGCACAGAAACTCTGTCCAACCTCAGCCTGACCGATGATCTGGACACGCAGTTCGGAACCGCGTTTGTTGATGTTGTCAGTGTCGCGGTCAGCAACATCGACGCCATCAATCCGCCATCACCGAATGGTGGAGTGGGTGGATACAACGGCACCGCGTTTACTGACATGCTGCTGGGCTCTGCAGCAGACGTTTTAGAATCAGGGCAGCAATTTCGAGTCGTGCTGGTTGTGGAAATTGACCCCGATGCCGCTGGAGCCGTTTACAACGCCGATGGTGAACTCGAAAACAGTGCCATCGCTGCGGGCGATGGAGAAAACGGTGGCAGCGCGACTGATGTTTCCGATGACACCACAGACGGCGCCAACATTCAGGACCCAACCGACGTCGACAACGATCCTGATGATCCGACCGTTCTGCTGCTGCCTCAGTTGGAAGTCACCAAGACCGCGGGAACCATTGTGCCTGCGTCCGGTGGTACAGCGGGTAACTTCGATGTCACCTACGACTTCACCGTCACTAACACTGGCAACGAT
>CAYZYB010000960.1:0-2694 GCA_964481505.1 uncultured Planctomycetaceae bacterium
TCTTCCGGGCTTAACACACCGCGTTTCTCAAGAATTTCCTGCTGTTCAGCGGTGAGTGCCGCGGTGACTTTGGCGTTCTCCCATTCGAATTCCTTGGCTTTTCCGCTGGCGAATTGCTGGATCTCTTTGCTGATTCGCACGCTGCACCAATCGTGTCCGCACATTGCACAAAAGTCTGTGTCGACGTCGAGGTCTTCATCGTGATACGCGCGAGCGACATCGGGATCGAAGCTGAGTTCGAAGTGTTTTTCCCAGTTCAGAGCCGCTCGGGCACGAGTGAGGTCGTCGTCGTTGTCTCTGGTGCCCGGAATTCCCAACGCCACGTCCGCTGCATGCGCGGCGATTTTGTACGCCACACATCCCTGCTTGACGTCATCTTTTTTGGGCAGACCGAGATGCTCTTTGGGAGTCACGTAGCACAACATGCTGGCTCCGTGCCACGCCGCGTTTGTGGCACCAATGCAGCTTGTGATGTGGTCGTAACCGGGAAACATGTCGGTGACCAGCGGCCCAAGCACATAAAACGGAGCACCATGACACAAGGTGCGTTGGAGCTTCATGTTGAATTCAATCTGATCCAATGGCACATGCCCCGGACCTTCGACCATGACCTGCACGCCTTTGCGCCATGCGCGTTCGGTGAGTTCGCCGAGGGTTGATAGTTCCGCCAGTTGGGCGAGGTCTGTGGCGTCAGCCAGTCCACCAGGGCGAAGTCCGTCTCCAATGCTGAAGGTGACGTCGTGCTCTCGCATGACATCACAGATGTCTTCCCACATCGTGTACATGATGTTTTGCTTGCTGTGATGGATCATCCATTTCGCCAGCAATGATCCGCCGCGGCTGACAATGCCGATCAGGCGATCCTTCACGAGTGTGAGATGTTCCTGCAGTACACCGGCGTGAATGGTGAAGTAGTCGACACCCTGAGCGGCCTGCTGATTCAGCGAATTCATGATGATGTCGTGATCGAGGTCTTCGATTTTCCGACCGATGATCATCGAATAGATGGGAACAGTCCCAATCGGCACCGTGCTGTTCTCAATAATGGCTTCTCGACATGCATCAAGATCGCCACCGGTGGACAGGTCCATCACAGTATCCGCGCCCCAGCGTTCTGCCCATTGCAGCTTTTCGACTTCTTCGTCGGTCCCTGAGGAAACCGGCGAAGCGCCCATGTTGGCGTTGACCTTCGTCTTCGACGCGCGGCCGATAGCCATGGGGTCGAGATTGTAACGCAGATGATTCTTGTTGGCGGGAATGACCATTCTGCCAGCGGCGACTTCGTCACGAACCTGTTCCGGTGTGAGATGTTCTTCACGATCTGCAACGCGAAGCATTTCTGCCGTGATTGTTCCGATGCGAGCGGATTCTAACTGCGTACTGGCGACGAAACCTTCAGGAGTTTCCCACGCTTCCGCTTTTTCGTAATCGTTTTCGAAGCCAGCTTTGATCGTCCAGTCGGCGGGCATAAAGTCCCACGCCGTCTTTTCTGAGGGAGCCGGCATGCTGTGCGTGTCGGGCGATGAGTAGGTGAGTGCTCCCGCTCGCCCAGCGGCAATTTGAGGTGCGGAAGCGAAGCTGCCTGGAGTCGTGCCAGCGCTGTCGCTGCTGGGGTCGTCTGCCTGAATCGTTGGCAGAAAGCTCTTCACACGTTCCAAATGATCAATACTCATCTCAATTCCCTGTGTTAATTTTTCGCTGTGACAGCTCGGCCTCAGGATACGAGTTCCCTCCGGTGCCAGCGCGTTTCGCTACGGAAAATCCGCGACGATGCCGGAATCGTAGCCTCCAACCCGCGGATTGCAATTGTTGAGGCCCGTCGAAGGTCAACGATGACTGTCAATGTGCAGCTTTTGTGCTAACGTCAGTGCCTGTACCGGAGTCAAAGATCGCGAATCAGTCGACGTAGGACGCCCGGATGCCACTACCACAGTTCCAGCCTACCCAATTGTCCAACAACATGCTTTCACATCCCCTCACTGTAAAACCAGTCCGTATGCTGCTTAGCCTTGTATTCATTGCCACGACCTCACACGCCGCCGCAGGTGCCGATGCAGTGGCTCAAGGAACCGTGTTTCTGGACTCCAACGGCAATGCACAACTGGACCCTGGAGAAAACGGAGTTGCTGACGTCGCCGTTTCGAATGGTCGGGAGCTTGTGAAAACGGATGCGGACGGGAACTATTCGATCGGCGTTGGCGAAGACACAATCGTGTTTGTTGTGAAGCCAACTGGATATCGAACTTCCATCGATAAAGATCATCTTTCGCGGTTCTACTACATCCACAAGCCGAATGGGTCTCCAAAGGAACTGAAATATCCCGGGGTTGAACCAACCGGACCTTTGCCGAAGACAATCAACTTTCCATTGTACAAGCAGGACGAACCGACTGCGTTCGATGTACTGTTCTTTGGTGATCCGCAGCCGAGAAATCAGAAAGAGATCGATTACATCGCCCACGATGTTGTCGAACCGCTGATCGGGGTCAAAGCAGCATTCGGTGTTACGCTGGGCGATATCCTGTTCGATGACCTCAACCTGTTCGACAGTTTTAACCGCACTCTGGGGCGAATCGGTGTGCCCTGGTACAACGTCATCGGAAATCACGACATCAACTATGCCGCCGCCACCGACGAACTGAGCGACGAAACCTTCGAACGCGTCTACGGGCCTGCGTACTATTCGTTTAACTA
>CAYZYB010000961.1:0-2693 GCA_964481505.1 uncultured Planctomycetaceae bacterium
TTACAGTCTAATACAAATTTGATCGACGGAATCATGACAAGTATCTTCTCGACGTATTCACAGGGTGAGAACCGAGTCACTGCTTCTTTCCTTGCGGTACTTCGGTCGTTGTCGCTTGATCGAATTCAACGATTGCTCGGTGCGTTACTTGAACAATCGGAGTTTGAGTTGGTCCGTTTCCAGAACCAACCGTCCAAAGACGGTGATGGAGTCCCGGATGCGATCATTCAGAGCAGCATCCGCCTCTTAGTTGAGACCAAGACCGAGCGAAACGGCGTGAGGCTTCCACAGATCGAGCGTCACCTTGCACGGCTCGGTTCCGCTACCGAGGCGACAGCGTTGCTGCTGGTGCTTACACCGGATGATTCAAGACCAACGTGTCTCGAAGAACTCGATGATGATCGTGTTGTCTGGACATCGTTTGCGTTGTTGGATCAAGCCATTGACGAATTGCTGGGTGACTCCCAAGAAGTTGTTTCTGAGCGAGAGGCGTTCTTACTCCGTGAGCTACAAGTGATGCTTGAAGCGGAAGGACTGCTTGCCAATCCTAATGACAGTGTTGTCGTCGCCGCTCGGAGTGCATGGCAGGAATACAACGAAATCCACGCTTACGTTTGCCAGCCAAAGAGGTCATTTCAGCAGGTCAGCCGAATCGGCTTCTACTCGAAAGGCAACATCTATCCGCTGGTCCCTTGGGTGCTTGAGACACACGACAATGTAGTAATGGAACGTGATACTCACGAAGGAGAGTTGGGCGTGCTCGTCAACCGGCTGCTTGATGAAGGGCGACGAGAGGAAGGCCGCAGTTTCAAAGTGTTCCTTCTTTCTCCCCCTGATTCATCCGACACGCTGAAGTTGGCAAGGCCAATCCCAAACGACAAGAAGTCCAAGACTGGCAAGACAACAGCGTTCACCATGGGGCAGCGATACGTTGCCAGCGAAGCTCTCATGGAGGCAAAGACCACCACGGATTTGGACTGAAGAGATACCTATTGGTTGACTAATGCGGAGATTGATTTCAACGTGAGTGGAGAATTGGATGGCGGGAACAAGCGAAATCGTTGGGCGCTGGCGCATAACATCCATGGAGATGTGGGATCAGGACTTCGTTGACGCCGAAGTTCCCGGCTACATCAAGTTCAAAAAGGACGGCCTCGGCGAATTTCAGTTCGGGTATGTGCGATGCGATATCGATTGGGAGGAAGCGGAACACGATGCAGAATTTAGCTTTCAAGGCTTCGATGAATTGGAGCAAACATCAGGCCGGGGTTGGGCAACGCTGGAAGACGGCACGTTGACCGGCGTGTTCAAATTCTTTCAATGTGATGAATCAGGATTTACTGCAGTGAAACGCAAGGCGTGAACCCAGACCAGCCTCGTTCGCTTGCTTCATTGAAGGCAGAACGACTGAAGCAGAAAAACAGAGAAAACTGAAAGGCAGATAGCGATGACCCGAATAATGTTGGCCGTATTCGTCTTGCTGGGATTAACAAACCCGGCCTGTGCCGCTGATCGCCCAAACGTGTTGTTCATCGCTGTCGATGATCTGCGTCCCGAACTTGGATGTTACGGAAAGCAGCACATCCATTCGCCGAACATTGATCGACTCGCAAATACCGGCGTGCTTTTCGAGCGAGCTTACTGCATGGTGCCAACGTGCGGAGCGTCACGGGCCAGTTTGATGACAGGGATTCGCCCCGCACGAAAACGGTTCGTTAGTTACCTGACTGTTGCAGAAAAGGACGCTCCGGGGATCACCACGTTCAACACGCATTTCAAAAGGAACGGCTACGTCACCGCCTCGCTGGGCAAGGTCTTTCATAACGCCAAAGACAATGCTGAAGGTTGGTCAGAGCCAGTCTGGAGGCCGAAGGGAATTCCGTGGTATCGGCGACCGGAAAACCATGAACTGCATGAGAAACGCCAGAAGCAGGGAAGTCGCAGTCGAGGCCCAGCATGGGAATCGGCGGACGTGGCGGACAATGCTTACGCTGACGGTGTGATTGCTGAGCGTGCCATCGCTGACCTCAACCGGCTGAATGAAAACGACGAACCGTTTTTTCTGGCGGTTGGATTTCTCAAACCGCACCTGCCGTTCATTGCGCCCAAGAAATACTGGGACTTGTATGACCACGAGAACATTCAGCTTCCCCCCAACTACCATCCGCCCAAGGATGCGCCGAAAGAATCGATTCACACATCGGGCGAGCTACGGTCCTACGCCGGAATTCCACGGAAGGGGCCGGTTTCCAGTGAGGCTGCACGCAATCTGATTCACGGCTATTACGCTTGCGTCAGTTACACGGATGCCCTGATTGGAAAGCTCCTCAACGAACTCGACCGTCTGCAACTGGCCGACAATACTGTTGTCGTGCTGTGGGGCGATCACGGCTGGAACCTTGGTGAACATACGCTCTGGTGCAAACATTCCTGCTACGAGACATCCATGCAGATTCCCTTGATCGTGAGGGCTCCCGGCATTGAAGGCGGCCAACGCAGATCGAATCTCGTGGAGTCCATTGATTTGTATCCGACTCTCTGCGAACTAGCGGATCTGCCGTTGCCAGAACACTTACAAGGTGTCAGCCTCGTTACGCTAATGAAGGATCGAGACGCCGCATGGAAATCGGCAGCGGTTGGTCGTTTTCAAAACGGCGACACCATCCGAACTGAGGATTTTCGCTTCACCGAAT
>CAYZYB010000962.1:0-2693 GCA_964481505.1 uncultured Planctomycetaceae bacterium
CCTTTATCCCACCAGGCGGCACAGGCAACTGACGTTTTTCCCGCAGTGCGTCCCTCAGTGATGTCCAGCGAGATTGTTATCGTGTGGAGATGCCTTCTGGGAAGCGAAACTCCTTCCAGGCGACTTTACGCCGCGATTGCCTGAACGTATCATCGAAGCATGGCAGGCTTCCGCACTATGAGAAGTGTGGGTGACCGCCTGCCAATCTTTGCCCTACCTTTGGAAAATCGTCATGCGTTCACTTTTGTTGTCCCTTTCCATCGCCGCACTGCTTTCGTCGGCCGCCGTTGCTCAGGACGCCGTTAAAGAAAAACCGGCGGCAAAGACTTCTGAAGTGAAACTCAAGGATCTGGTTTTGAAGGTCCCGAACACGTGGAAAACCGCCAAAGGGTCTTCAATGCGTCTGGCAACATACGCGATCCCCAAAGTGGAAGGCGATGCCGACGATGCAGAACTGAGTATCTTCAATTTTGGAGGTGGTGGCGGTGAAGTTGGTGCGAACATCACTCGCTGGCTGGGCCAATTCGACGGTGCTGGCCGTACGTCAAAAGTCACCAAAGGTATGGCGGGCGAAAACGAATACTACTTCGTCGACATCAGTGGCACTTTCAAAAAACCGAAACCCGGCAGCCCTCCGTTTCGACAGGAAACCGTTGCCGCTGAAGGCTACCGAATGCTGGGCGTCATTCTTGTGATCAAAGACAAGGGTGTGTACTACCTGAAACTTGCCGGGCCGAAGAAAACGATCAAGGCGGCAGAAGCCGAGTACCGTGCATCATTTGGCGGCGACAGTAAGTCGGAAAAAGAATACGAACTGTAAGCCATATGCTGCTTGCGAGCGTCAGCTTTATCCCACATTTCGACCACGAAGAAGCCGAACTGCTGACCGTGGCCGAAGCACATTTGGGAACGCTGTTAAAAAACGGACAGATCTGCGGCAACTATGTCGCAGGCTGGTCGGATGGAGCCTATACGGCCTGGGTGTATCTTTCGCATCGCAAAGCCGCCGACGATGGCTGCCTTTCGAAGTGGGGGCAGAAGACTCTGGCCTCCGTCAAGAGGCAGTTTGGCTGTGAACCCATCTGGGAAATTCTTGACGACGAAGCTGCAGCTCGCACGCCCACACTGAAGTCGGCGAAGTCGCTCTATCTCTTTGCACATTCCCTGAAGATGGACAGCCCAGTGTGTCACGGTAGTCGAGGTACATCCCTGCCGTTGCCGTTGCTGCCAATCTCGGACCTACTGCGGGAAGAGTTGTTCGACTGGAGTGAATCGTGCCGTTGCCACGACCGCATTTTTATGGAAAGCGGTGCGTTGGAACTGGCTTCCTACCAGCAATTGGCAAACGCTCGCAGTGAACTGGCAAAGCATGGGCGTGAACTCACTCGCGCCCTGGAAACAGCACTTGGCAAACCGTGCTACTACTACCTGCTGCGACACTGGGCAGATCCACGCAACGAAGATGATCGCCTGTGTCCGTCCTGCGGCAGCGTCTGGCGTGACCCGCAAAGCCCCATGCCCTCGAAGGAACCGTTTCATCGGTTTCATTTCTCCTGCACGGACTGCCGACTGGTATCCCACCGCGGTGTCATCGTCGAAGACAACGACAACTGGAAAATCGGCATGTTCAACGAAACGGGACTGTGAGGGCGAACGCCAACCCGCGCACAGCCTGCGGCGCGACGGGAGATCCTGCGTTGATTTGGCCTCACCCGGTCGCATCCGGCGGTACCAACAGCGTCTTTGAAGGCTTCACACTGGATCGCGAAGCAATCCGCGACATTCCTTGCTCCAACGGTCCTTATTTCTCAACTGCCTGCAGCATGAAGCGCCGCAGACCAGGTAGGTTGTCGGTGTTGATGAGATCCACACCTGCTTTCTGCAGCACGCCCCAGACGGCTGGTTCGTCCGGGATCGACCAGAAACGAATCCTGCGGCCAGCGGCGTGAGCTTTTTGGACGGCTTCATTCAGTTGCCTGAGTTCGGTCTCCGGGAATTCTCCTGCGCCGCGCCATTTGAAGTGATTTCGCCAGTTGTCGCTGATCAGCGGCATAAGTTCAGCCGTACGTTCGCTGCTGAGATCCGCCAGACGTCCATCAATTCCCGCGTAGCCAGGATTTGCTTCTGCGATAAGATCGAACGGACGGTCGCCGCTGATGATCGCTCGCACAGCCTTTGTCTTTAGCTTGCCGTTTTCGACCGAAGAAAACACTTCCGGGTATTGAGCCAGCAGATCGTGAAGCACCGGGAAGACTTCGACGCCGTTGTTCTTAATGTCGATCAGCAGCGTAAATTCCGGCCCACCAGCATGGACACGACCTGAATTCCGTTTTACGCGGTCACGAAGTGGATCAAGGTAGAGGTTCTTCAGTGTCCGATCTTTTCGCAATCCAAGAAAAGAGTGAGCGACCAAGAGCTCGCCCTTGATCAGAAAAATATCCGCTTCAACGCTGCAGAAGCCGTGGTCCAGAGCATCCAGTAATGGCCTGTCGTGCAGGTAGTCGTTATGAGCATGCGCCTGTGGCAACGGAGAAACGGCATCCTGCCCATCAGCAATCGAGAGCGATGTGGCAAATGTAGTGATGAATAATATGACGCGCACTGTAGCCTCGTGATACCTGAGTTTTTGATTCATGATTGAGAGTTACTTTTCGACCGGCTCCGAAGTTTCATCAGCGGCGGCGCCTTTGGCG
>CAYZYB010000963.1:0-2687 GCA_964481505.1 uncultured Planctomycetaceae bacterium
GGCGAACCGTGATAGAAAACCGAGGCGACGGCTGGCTACTACCGCAACGCGGAGATAGCCAGGCTACTCAGGTTGATTCGTCGATTGGCTCAGAAGACGTAGAAGATCGACGGCCGTTCGGAGAGCCCGCAGAACCGATTGAAGAGTTTTCGCCAACCCGATCCTTCCCCAACGAAACAACTGCCTCTCGACCACCAGCCGAACCACAGGTGCCACCTGAGGTTGCCACAAAAAACACGTTCAAAGTTGTCGGCATCGTCGATGGGGACACCATTGACATCTTGGTAAATCGTAGCCCGCTGAGGCTAAGGTTGAATGGCATCGACACGCCGGAGAAAGGTCAGCCATTCGGCAACAACGCCAAAGACGACCTGTCACAACTCATCGGAGGGAAACAGGTTCGCTATGCCGTGCGGGATAGTGACCGTTATGGCCGCAGCATCGCTGACGTCTACCTTGGGGATCTGTATGTAAACCAATGGCTAGTTCAACAGGGCCTGGCGTGGCACTACGTTGCCTACTCAAACGACCCCGCTTTGAATGCAGCTGAAGCAGAAGCAAAGGCCGCAAAGCGCGGCCTTTGGTCCGACCCACGACGCGTTGCACCATGGAACTGGCGAAAGCTCAGCAAGCTGGAACGAGACGAGTTTCGTTAAGAAATCGTCCCTCGCAGAACTTTCTGAGCAGGTATGACACCCGCTGAGAAAAGAACCGCAGAAAATCTCCAGCGAACACAGTTAGGGAAGATCCGTTGTTCCCATCAGGTGGCGGTCTACTTCACGAGCACACCCGCGACCTTCGTTGATCGCCCACACGATCAGACTTTGTCCTCTGCGACAGTCTCCGGCCACGAACACGTTGTCCACGTTGGTGGTGTACTTTTCGTGCTCAGCCTTCAGCCACGACATACCGCCACGGCCTTCGGTGATTTCCACACCCAGCTGTTCGGCCGGGCCACCTTCAGGGCCAAGGAAGCCCAACGCCAGAAACACGAGATCCGCGGGGTACTCTTTTTCTGTCCCCGGAATTTCAGAAAACGGTGGACCACCTTCCGTCACTTTCTGCCAGTCGACCTGACAGGCTTTCAATGATTTTAGATTACCATTTTCGTCGCCGATGAATTCGATGGTTGACGCACAGAATTCCCGCGGGTCGCTGCCAAATTTTGCAGCCGCTTCTTCATGACCATAATCCACACGAAAGATTCGCGGCCACTGCGGCCATGGATTGTTTGATGGTCGTTCCGTGGGCGGCTTCTCAACAATTTCGAAGTTCACAAGACTCTTGCAGCCATGACGCATCGATGTGCCGAGGCAGTCGTTACCTGTGTCACCACCACCAATCACGATGACGTTTTTGTCTTTGGCATCGATGTAGCTGCCGTCACGATGCTCCGAATCAAGCAGGCTCTTCGTATTCTGTCGCAGGAAGTCCATCGCAAAATGAATGCCGTTCAGGTCTCGCCCCGGCAGTTTCAAATCTCGAGGTCGTGTCGCTCCCGTGGCCAGAACCACGGCATCGAAGTCTGCCTTCAGCTTCTCCGCCGGGATGTCTTTGCCAATAGCCGTGCTGGTGACAAACTTAACGCCTTCCTGTTCCATCAGCTTCACGCGACGATCGACGATCGCGTTTTTGTCGAGCTTCATGTTTGGAATGCCGTACATCAGCAGACCACCGATGCGGTCATCACGCTCGTAAACTGTCACAGTGTGCCCTGCTGAATTCAGTTGAGCGGCAGCGGCGAGCCCGGCGGGGCCAGAGCCAACCACGGCAACGGTTTTCCCGGTGCGAACTTTCGGAGGTTGCGGAACCACCCAGCCTTCTTCGAAACCGCGATCGATGATCGCAACTTCAATGTTCTTGATCGTTACGGGCGGCTCGTTGACCCCCAGACAACAGGATCCTTCACAGGGAGCAGGGCAGACACGCCCCGTGAACTCCGGAAAGTTGTTTGTCTTGTGAAGTCGATCGAGTGCATCACGCCAGCGACCGTTGTATACCAGGTCGTTCCATTCCGGAATCAGGTTATTGACTGGACACCCCGAAGCCATGTTGGCCATCATTTCGCCGGTGTGACAGAACGGCACACCACAATCCATACATCGCGCGCCCTGCGATTGCAGTTCGTCAACGTTCATGTGGTCGTGGAATTCGTTCCAGTCCAGAATCCGCAGCAGCGGATCGCGGTCAGCAGGAACCTGTCGATTAAACTCTTTGAAGCCTGTTGGCTTGCCCATTTCTTCGCTCTTTCGTCTTGTCGTAATCCGTGTCTCAGCCAAACGGTGCCGAGCATTTGTGCCACCAGCAGCGACTCGGCTTCAGCAAGCCGAGCATTCCAGGCTAAGTCTTCGCCGCGGCTTCTTCCTCTGCCATTTCCTTCAGAGCTCGTTTGTAGTCAACGGGCATTACCTTCACGAATTTCGTGACGGCGATGTCCCAGTCGCTTAGTATCTGTCGAGCAGTTTCTGAGCCGGTGTGATTTTGGTGGTTGTGAATCAGTTTCTTGAGTTCGGCGTTGTCTTCTGGCGCTTCCACCTTTTCCAAAGCAACTGTTTCGAGGTTGCAGTTCACGAGGAATTTGTCCTCCGGGTCGTAAACATAAGCCACACCGCCGGACATTCCCGCGGCGAAGTTTCTTCCTGTTGGTCCCAGAATCGCAACGCGACCGCCGGTCATGTATTCGCAAC
>CAYZYB010000964.1:0-2684 GCA_964481505.1 uncultured Planctomycetaceae bacterium
ATTCATCAGCAAGGCAACAGGCTCATCCAGATGCAGGACGCACGCATCATCCCTGCCGTCTCGATTGAAATCCAGCCTTGCCAGCGTTCGCCCGAATCGTCGACCATCGAAGTAAGGTCCCGGAGTTGGATCTTTGGACTCCGAATATGTCCCTGTTCCGCCATTTTCGAAAAACTGAGGAGGCATGCGGTTTCGTGAGCCCGAATCACGTAACAGATCTACGTGGCCGTTCGTAACGATGAGATCAAGATCGCCATCGAGTTCTGCATCGATAAATTGAGTACCGAAACCAAGCATCTCATAACTGGGCCCGGCCAAATTGCACTTCTGCGTTGAGTCCAGAAACAATCCCGGTGCTATTTGCAAATACATCGTGTTCGAATCGGCGTAAAAGTTCGTAACGAAAATGTCTATCAAACCATCGCCATTGGCGTCTCCGGCAGTGACGCCCATGCAGGCTTGGATATCGCCTTTTTCGTTCATCGCCAGACCGGACAACATTGCGTTTTCGGTATACTTTTTTTGTTTGTCCTGCGTTCCTTCAAAGTAGTGATTTTCGGTTGTGTCGTTTGCAATGAACAATTGTAGGCCTGGGCGTTCCGCCACCATCAATCCGATAATGCCAAGCCCTTTTCCCAACGAATGCTCAACGCCGTATTCCGTCGTGACATCCCTAAACGTACCGTCTCCGTTGTTCCTGTAGAGTCGATCCTGTTCAGCATCAAACAGTGTAGGAGCGCAAGTTATTGGTTCGTCATTCTCGTGACAGCTCCGATTAAAGACCTGCTCCATCTTGAGATAATTGACGGAGTAGATGTCACTTAGCCCGTCTGCATCGATGTCGGCAATCATGGCACTCATTGTCCACACTGCATTGTCGGCACCGCTACTGTTGGTCGCATCACTGAACGTTCCGTCGCCGTTGTTGACATAAAGTCGGTTCGCTCCGACGTTGCCGACGTACAAATCCGGAAAGCCGTCGTTGTTGAAATCGCCGGACGTGACTCCCTGGCTGAAACGCCCGTCTTCGACACCTGCAATAGCGGTCATGTTGTCGAAGCTAACTCCCTGTCGACTTCGGAAAAGCGCATTCAAATGTTTGTCCTGCTGGTCGCCTAAGTCCTCAAACTTCTCAGGTAGGTCCTTCCCGTTCCCAAAGTAGATGTCCGGCCATAGATCAAGGTCGAAGTCAACGACGGCAATGCCACCCCCCGTCGTCTGAAAGATGTGTTCCAACCCAATAGACTCGTCCGCTGAATTAAAATATTGAAATTTCAATCCCAGATCGTCGGCCGCGTTTGTGAATCGGACATTTGATCGATGCACGGAATCCGGCGACTCATGAAGGTCTGAATCAGCTTCCAAAACTGGCAGCGGATAGTCCTGCAGCGAGATTCCCTTTGCTGGATGCATTTCTTCACTAACGCTGGCCACCGATTCAATCCTGGCACGAATACGGTCGTAGTCTGCCATCGCCCACTCGGCATTTTGTTGGATGGCCATGTGGCACCAGCCGAGCGCTTCCCAGAAGCGTCCCAGCGGTTCAAGGTTATCCACCGCCTGCTTCATGAGTCGCTTGTCCGGATTGCCTCGAAGATCATTAACAACGTAGCCAAGCGTCGAAAGCCGCTGGCTTCTTTCGGAAAAAAACTCGGCTCTATCAATTTCGCCCCTTTGACGGAACAGCTGCGAAAGCTGGTAATTGGAACGGCTGTGGTTCGGATAGATCGTTAACGTTTCCAATAGGCATCGAATCGCGGCACTTGGCTGTTTTGTTTTTCTGGCCCACAGGCTTCGAACGTACCAGATGTCGGGTGAATGGCTAATCTCTTCCGGCACGGATTCGTGCCAGCGAAGAAACTCTTCTGTTTCGTTTTGCTCGATATAAATCTCCCCAAGTAGCGCATTCGCCATGGCGAGTGTTGGATACCGTGCGACGATGTTCTCCACAATTGGACGAGCGGCCGCCAGCTTGCCGTGCGCAACCATGATCCGTGCCTGGCCCAGTTGCCAGATTTGATCGCTGGAGTCGTTAGTGATACAGTTCTGTTGAAGCTGTCCGTCGTTAAGGACAATTAGGTCAGGTATGCCGAGAACAAAAAGTTCATCGGCTCGAAATTTCCCGGCCTGGACAAGCGTCAACAAATGTGTGCCGGCTTCTCTGCATCGCCCCTGAAACGATAGCATGTGCTCTAGCTGGCGGTGAGCAGAAAGATTATCCGGAGCAAGTGCCAGGACCTCTTGAAATGTCCTTTCTGCTTTGGCCATCTGGCCAGCCATATGTCTCCGCTGTCCCAGTTCGTAAAGCCCTGCAACCCTTGTCGTCGGGGAAGCCGCATCTGCTATTTGCACGAAATGTTCCAGGTGCGCGACTGAAGCATCGTCGTCATGTTGCCTGGCAGCTGCGATTCCGGCAACCGCCAGCGCGTGGGGGTTCCCTTCATCAATCGAAAGTGCCTGTTCGGCGAATAGCTTTGCCTGACGCCATTCCCTGCGTGACAGAGCGGCAGCTGACGCACGCGACAGGCCGACCGATTTCGGCATCAGGAATCGCTGCTTGACGACTATTGCTACGCCAAGCAGTGTGAGTCCCAAAACGATTCGCCTCATCCAGACAGACTCAGTCACTCGCTTTTCCGTTTCGTTCGCTTAGGATTCCCCAAAGAAGAAATGCTGCCCCAAGG
>CAYZYB010000965.1:0-2683 GCA_964481505.1 uncultured Planctomycetaceae bacterium
TTCTGAAAGCCTGCTGGATTCCATGGTCAAAGCATGGTGGGTTTTGAAACGACTGGGAGACAGCCCGGCCATCATGGCGGTCCCAACGGGATCAGAAAACGAACAGCGATCGTGGGAAACAATGATCGCCGCCAGCGCTCTTCGCAACGTGATCACAGAATTCCGCGCTGCCGGAATCAAGAACCGCGACGATGTGCTCGAATACATGAATGAGCGATTGCCTCAGGATCTGTTGCTTAAAGCGATCCAGGACAATACGGCCATCCTTTATACCTCAACTGCAGAATCCGTCAAGCAGGCACCTGACGCACGTCTGCCGGAAGTTGTGCGAAACAGAGCCAGGGAAATCTGTGAGGCCGAAAGCAAAACGCCGGAAAACGAAAAGACGCTCCGTCCGTTTCTAATCGACGTGCTGAAACTGATAGCTGACGCAAGCGAAGATGCGACACCCGAACAAATCGTTGCCAGTGTGCCGGCTGCTGAAGTACAGCGAATGACGGCAGAAAGTATCACTGCAGATCTGGCCTCCGTATTCGAAGAGCTAAGTCAGGATCCCGGCGACAAACGACTCGCGGCAATGCGAACCCGTCTGCGAGGCTTCCTGGACACTGACGAAAGCATCGTCGGAGCGAAGATGAATGAGGAACTCGCGAACATCGCTCTCGACGATCTGGACGATCGGGTTGGGGAATTGATCTACGGCGGAAAAGGTTCTGAAGCTCTGGAAAAGGGCGCGGAATCCATGGTCGGCATCCTGACCGCGTGGAGTGAATCTGACGTCAAGGCGTTCAATAAAAACGTGACAGAATACCGCAGCTATCTCGCCGCAAACCCGTTGCCGCACGTCGACGCGGCCATTGTTAGCGAAGAAGCGTTCTTCAACTTCTTCGAGCCATTCATGAAAGCGATTTATCTGTACTTGCCGGTACTGCTGATGTCGTTCTTCAGCTGGATCATCTGGTCTAAGACACTGCGCCGCACGGCGTTCTGGCTCATGATGCTCGCCTTCATCATCCACACTGTGGCCCTGCTGCTACGAATGCACATTTCCGGCCGACCGCCAGTCACAAATCTCTATTCGTCTGCGATCTTCATTGGCTGGGCCGTTGTGGGAGCATCGTTTGTCATTGAACGTTTGGTCGGAAACGGCATGGGAACGATTCTTGGTTCTTCCGTAGGGATGGGAACCCTGATGATCGCTCACTACTTGGCCCGCGACGAAGGCGACACGATGGGGGTCATGCAGGCAGTGCTGGACACAACTTTTTGGCTAGCCACTCATGTCGTATGCATCACTCTGGGATATGCGGCAACGTTTCTCGCAGGCGGACTTGGCATAGTTTTCATTTGCCTGAGCGTGTACGAGAAGTTTTCCGGGCCTAAGTATGTTCTGGTTTACGCAAAATCCAGTATGCAGATCACAAAAGAAATGTTAGTCCGGGGATTCTTTGGAAGCTTAGCTGGCCGACTCTTCGAACAACATTCGTCAAGAAAACTGAAAGTCGTTGGGAAGGAACGCCTCACGAAAGTTCTAGGAAGCCAAATCTACGGCGTGCTGTGCTTCGCCCTGTTCTTCAGCCTTGTCGGCACGGTGCTCGGGGGCCTATGGGCGGATGATTCCTGGGGACGATTCTGGGGTTGGGACCCCAAAGAAAACGGCGCCATGCTGATCGTCATGTGGAATGCCGTGATCCTGCACGCTCGCTGGGACAAAATGGTGCGAGACTACGGTACTGCGGTACTGGCCATCTTCGGCAACGTGGTGACCGCGTGGTCCTGGTTTGGCGTCAATGAACTGAAAGCCGGTCTGCACACCTATGGATTCACCGAAGGACGACTGCTTGCTCTGGGCGTTTTCGTCGCAGTGCAGATGATCATCATCGCAGGTGCATTGATTCCAGTCGTTGGCAAGTCGGCCAACGATAAAATCACCCCGGTGTAGTAGGGCGCGTTCGTGTGTGCCGCTGATTGTGGCAATGTCGCGCCAGTAATAATATTTGAAACTTGTCAGCTGCCACTGCATGAAGTTTCGTCTAAGCGGCGATCGAAAACACCCACAGAATGGCCAGCCAGGCGATTCCGAGAGCGTGCCAAAACCACGCGGCGAACGTCACGCCGAAATAGTATTCGTGATCATAGCGGTCACAATGTGCGGCCAGCGTAACCCACAACAGCACTGATTGCGCCACCAGAAAGTGCATCGCGTGCAGTGCAGAAAACATGAACACAAAGCCGTGCGTGTTCATCTGAGGGTTTTGATAGTCCCTCGTCCCCTGCATGAAGCCCCAAAGGCCGTACGATTGCACGCCAACAAACAACACGGCAAATGCCAGCGCCAGCAGCAAAGAACGGCGAAACTCTGTCTGGCGTTCGAGCTTCACATATTTCAGGCTAACGTGCAAAAACCAGCTGCCGAAAATCAGGAAGACTGTGCCAAACTGAAACGCCATCGGCAGTCGAATTCTGGCCGTCGGCGCAGGCGCCTTAAAGATCCACGCCAGCGCCAGCGAAAGTGAAATACAGACTGCAGCTTGACCGACCATCGCCAGAAAAAAGCGGCGAGCCATCAGGCTTTGATTTTCGGCCCATCGGGAGGACATTGGCTTTGTCAAAATAAAGCAGGTTGAACGCTTGCCGACGTCTACAATGCAGCAAGAATAAGAAACGAGGAAAGGCGGTGGAC
>CAYZYB010000966.1:0-2683 GCA_964481505.1 uncultured Planctomycetaceae bacterium
GTAAATCTTCTTACGCCCGACGGAAGCGGATGGCATCGTAAACACACGACTGTCCTCAGCTATCCCGGATTACTCCCTGCAATGTTTGATGCCACCAATCGGAAAACTCGACGACGACCAGGTTTTACGCTGATTGAGCTGCTTGTCGTTGTTGCGATCATTGCGATTCTGATCGCCTTGCTGCTACCAGCCGTGCAGAATGCCAGAGAAGCGGCCCGAAGAACTCAATGCCGGAACAACCTGAAACAGTTTGGCATCGCGATGGCGAACTATCATGATGTAAACAGAATGTTGCCTCCGGCGATGATTAATCCAGGGCGACTGGAGAGCTTTCCGTTTTATAGCAACGGAAACCGTGTCCTCAACACAACCGGTTGGACTTTGCTGTTGCCATATTTAGATCAGGCGGCGGCGTACCAGCGGTATGACTTCAACCAATGCTCAACTCAGTCTGCGTGGGGCGGAATGCCGGTTGCCGGTGATGACACGGCGAATTCACAAATCACCAGCCACTTCGTTCCGGTTCTGGAGTGTCCAACAGATACCGCCGCGGGAGAAATTTCATCTTTTGCGCCGGGAACAACGCATGTATATTCGCGACGATCCGCTCGCAGAACGAGCTATCTGTTTTCAACCGGCCGATTTACAGACTGGGACGTCACATGGAACGAGACCGCTTACGACATTCGTCGAGGCATGTTTGGTAACAACTCTTCGGCACGGATGCGAGATTTGCAGGATGGAGCGTCCAACTCAATCGCCATCGGTGAGTCTCACGGTGGAGAGCGGCGCAAAGTCAATACTCACTTTGGGCCATGGGGTATGACGGGAAGCCATACCTGTTGTCATGGCCGAGTGTTGAGCGACAGTGATTCCTCAGTCGACTCGATCCACTTCACTGACACACGCTGGGGACTGAACGCGGCGTGGGACGCGACCCGCCGCAGCTACGCGTGGGTTTTTAACAGCGGTCATCCAGGCGGCGGGCAATTTTTGCTGGGCGACGGCTCGGCCCGGTTTCTCAGTGATACGATTGACTATCGATTGTTTTGTCTCTTGAATTACATTCAGGACGGCCAGCCCACTGGAGACTTCTAACTTGAAAATCAGCAGGAAATCTTTCGTAGCGGTCAGTGTGGCTGTACTGGCTTGTCTGGTGCTGCTGCTGAATTACTGTCAAACAAGTTCCGCCCCCGTTGTATCTGGCTTCGTATTCTTCGACGAGCAACCGTTGGGAAATGTCGACTTGTTTTTTGTCCCGGAAGAATCGAGCGGCCGAACGAATTCGTACATTTGCAGAGCCAACGGCGGCGGACATTACAACGTCACAGGAGGCATACCTGCTGGCGACTACCGAGTTGTCATTCGCGGTAGAACCGGAAACGCAGACAACTCGTTACCGACGCTGGAAGACTCGACAGAAATTGACAGTATGCAGCGATTCATGATGGCGGAAGCAAAATCGAATCGCGATTCACGCCGCAGGCAACCCCGCAAGGCAACGACGACGTTGCCAGAAATCTACAGCTCTGCCGCCTACACGATTTTACGATTCCGTGTCCCCGAAGAGGGAACAGAAACGGCTGACATGTACCTGTGGTCAGATCTGTGCGAAGTCGTTGCCAGTGAGATGTCAGTCACACGTGCCATCCGATAGCTTCCCGAATACTGCACCGGTACGTTGCCTGGCAGGTAGGCTCAGCAATGATCTGCGCGAAACAAATTTCCGGAAAACCGCCTGCAATGGCGAAACTGGTGAACAGATTCACTGAGCGAATGCATCAAGTCGTTACAGTAGTCGCGCTAGACGACGGAAGGCCCCACGGATAAACTCCGTGAAAAGACACGCATTGGCCAACGCTAAAAAAACGCGTCGTCAGTCGCCTGGAATTTGCAGGAACCGAATACCCTTGTCGAATAGTGATCAAACCTCCCGCCGCAACCTGCTAACCGGAGCTGCAGCAGCGGTCGTGGGAGCATCAGCGGTCGATACAAATGCGTCCGCACCGCCCGCAGAAAATCCGCTGTTCCAGCCCGAAGAATACTGGTCAGAACGTATGAAGGCCCCCGACGATGGCAAAAAACTCGGGTGGTTCGTCGACACGCGTCGTTGTTTTGGCTGTCATGCCTGCGAAGTCAGCTGCAAAGCGGAAAACGATGTTCCGCTGGGAAATTTCATTCGACAAACCTTCACCAAAGACGTCGGAGAATATCCCAAAGTGGCTCGCATGTTCATGCCCATGGCGTGCCAGCATTGCGAAGATGCTCCCTGCCTGAAAGCCTGCCCGTGTGGAGCTCTGCATAAAGGTGTCGGCGGTTCTGTGCTGGTCGACTACGAAACCTGCTGCGGCCACGGCAGTTGTGTCGATGCCTGCCCGTACGGCGCGATTTACATGGACCCCGTCGCTAAGCAGGCGGTGAAATGCCACAACTGTTATCACCGACTCGAGCACGACATGGAACCCGCCTGCGTTCCGACCTGCCCCTCGGAAGCTCTGTATTTTGGCGACCTCAACGACGAAGAATCGCCGATTAGCATCGCTATGAAAAACGCAGAACGCGAAGCCGGCCCCGCCAGTCAACTGCGACCGGAAAAACAAACAAAACCGCGCGTCTGGTTCTCAGGCGAAGCTCCCGTCCACCTGGAAAATCGTGTTCCGCGAGAAGGCCAGTCTTTTTCCCC
>CAYZYB010000967.1:0-2682 GCA_964481505.1 uncultured Planctomycetaceae bacterium
GTCCAGGTACATGAGGTGATGGGGGGTTTTCTCGATCCAGTACCTTCGCCCGGTTCGCTTTGCAATGGCTTCACCGATCGTTTTGAACACAGTTAGCGCCTCAACCGGTGCGGGCAATTCATGGATAGCCTCAGCGACCGCTTCGCCTATTTCGGAGTTTGAGCACTCTATGCTGCCGTCTCCATCCTGAACGGGAGCGTACCCATTCTGTCGATACATCTCAGCCACCTGGTGCTTCGTGGCTGAATCCAGCAGCCCATCGTTTGCACTCGACTGGCGGGCGCCCCAAAAGCATGTCTCGCCAAAGGCAGCAGTGTCGCCCCGCAGATTCATAGCTCGCACCATTGAAGTTGTACCGCCGCGTGACATGCCAGCTATGAGCCTTAGAGGTTCTGTGTCGTTCATCTTGTCAACTGTCGTTTTAGGTTGAATCATTTCACTGTCACCTTCGAATCGGGGCTGCTCTGCACCAGGTTTTAGGATCAGTATTACGAAATAGTTTGGCGTTCGAGATGACTCTGGTAATTGAACGGGCGCCTTGAGCCAGTAATTCTGAGTACCGGGCTGTTCGATCAATCAGGCGGCGCGCTTCCTGGGTGAGTTCATGAATTCTGAAGCAGGCTTTGGCACGATTGCCTGCAGCATAGGAGAAGCGGAATTTCATTGGCACAGGCAAGCACCAAAGGACAACATGAAGCACGAGCTGATCAGGCTACCCTGTTTCGGGGAGAGGCTGGCGTGAAAGGTAAACAATGCCATCAGCAGGCCTAAGTTCGAAAACAGAAGATTGAAAATGATCAATCCGTCGAAGAATGAAGTCACTTTAAAGGCTGTTGAAATCGACGCTGATTCTGTGGCGCAAAATGGTGTGATCACCACAAACAAAAGCAGATAGGGGCCATCTTTGTTAGGTAAGCGGCCGTAGCCGACGGCGCTGCGCTCCAAAAAACACGACAGGAAGGTCACCGCAAGAAGTGGATAAATCGCCAGCAAAGGGGCGGGCGGTGTCGCCATTGACTCGCCACTTCGTAGCCGCGCGCTGAACATGGAATCGGAAATGCCTGTTGCAGTACCTGCTCCAGGGCAAACGTCGACCACGCCAGCCCGAGTGCTATGCCGCTGTTGCGTCTGGCCTTGAGGATCAGTACCAGAAGGGAAGCGATCACACAGTAAGAAACTATCTGAAACATTTTAAGTGTCAGGCCGCGTGCCTGGCCGATTCACTTGCAGGAGCCGTTGTCTGTTCCCTTGCTTCTAAAAACGGTACTGGTTTGCGGGTAAGTATGTTGTGTTTCCTGCCGATCAGTTCGGTCCAATGAGCAAGATAGTTTTCGAGCGAATGGAATCGCAGAAACTCCTGACTTCTCGGCGTTGGTTTTGCAGTCGAGGTGCTGATCATTGTGCCAAGAGCGGCGGCAAATTGATCAGGGTTCGATACGTTCACCGCGACTCCCAGACCGTGTTCTGTGGCCATCCGCCCGGGCCAGCCACGATCTGACGTAATGACTTTACGCCCTGATTTTGCAGCGCGAATCAAAATACTGGCGGAGCCATGATGCTCAGGATACGGAACTGCGAGGATGTCCCCTGCTCTGAAAAGCAGGTCAAATTCCTCATTCGTAGTAAACTCGTTTCTGGTGATCAAACGACCATCTGCAATAAGCTGCGCACACTGCTCAGCCACAAAGTTCTTCATGTAGGGCGAGTGGCGGCCGATCAATGCAAGACAAACGTTCGTGTGCTTCAGTCGCCTCACTGCCTCAATCAGCAGGTGCGCTCCTTTTCGTTCCTGCACTCCACCGGGGCAGGTGATGATGGTTTGCTTCGTTGGAAGTCTCAGGATTCGTCGAGCCTCGGTCTTACTTTGATGGTCTGTTGTCGGGATTGCTTCCGGCATCAGAAATACGGCGTTCGAAGTGCGGGCCTTCATATACTGATATGACAATGCGTCCAATGTGTGAAGACGTTCGAACGCAGAAGACATAATGCAATGATCAACCCAGCGAGACCGCAGCCGTTCTTTCAACCCGTTCGCCGGATAAGCACCTCGGGTCAACATCACCAACCCTTCGACGGGACACTCTGCCACCTTGCGGCACGAGCGATTCCATGGAAAGGCCATTTGGCGACATATCACGTCAGCAAATGGGACATATACGTGATCCGGGCGTACGCGTTTTACGGCTGTCTGCAGCGCAGCCAGTTCGGGAGCCTTTACAATATTGCGACGCTGATAGTTCAATTCCGGTAGAAGCACGAACTCCGCTTTGTTCCGCAGGTGGCCCAGCGTTATTTCAAACTCCGGGATATCCCGTTGGTTTACCGGAATGGCAATCTTCGTCTCCACTCCCAGTCGAACAAGTTCTGTCGCAAGGAGGCCGGCGTATTGTCCCCGATGTCCAGCCAGGTAAGCTTCGAAAACCAATGCTCTCATGCTGCTTTGCGATTCGTCAGAGTTCGAACGACGCGTGCGGGGGCGCCCGCCGCGAATGTATCTGCTGGAATGTCGCGTGTAACCACGCTTCCCGCTCCTATTACCGCACGGGCACCAATGGTTACACCTTTCAAAACCGTTACGTTAGCGCCGAGCCACACATCGTCTTCGATAGCGACATCGGCAGTAAGCCTGGCTGGCTTTCGCGACGATCTTGATAGTCGACCGGATGAAAATCGGTATCGTAC
>CAYZYB010000968.1:0-2680 GCA_964481505.1 uncultured Planctomycetaceae bacterium
CAAAGAAGCTCAACGGATGAGAATCGTCCTGCGTTCGACGGAGCAGCAGCCAAGCGAAAAGAAGTCCGCGCAAATCATCAGTATTCGCAACTGCGTCAGGAATTATTTCGAAGAACAAAGGGCAGAACATCAAAAGATCGTTCGCCAGCGGGAGGCTGCGGCAGATGATCCCTCAACTACCAACACCGCAGTTCCACCGCGATTCGCGCAACAATCGCCGCCGGAAGCCTCCGGCATGTTTGTGCTCCTGGCAGAACTTATTCTAAGTCTTCTGGACGATCAGTTGAAGAGTTTCCTGCTGGCTTGTTTTGGTATTCTGTTGTGCATGACGATGGCATTTCGAAGTTTGCGCATTGGCCTGATTTCCCTATTTCCCAACGTGTTCCCTGTCGCAATCGTCATGGGAACGCTTGGTTGGATCGGATCGCCGGTGAATATTGGCACCGCGATGATCACCAGCGTATCCATGGGACTGACAGTAGATTCCACGATTCACTACATCACGGCGTTTGAACGCGCTCGCAGAACGACTTCGATTTCGGAAGCACTGAAGATCGCGCACGCTGGAGCCGGTCGGGCGGTTGTGTTTGCTCACCTGGCACTGGTCGCCGGATTTTTGGTGCTAACAGCCTCCCGCTTTGTGCCATTGGTTTACTTTGGTGCACTACTTAGTCTATCGATGATTGGCGGTGTTTTCGGAGACCTCGTTCTATTGCCGCTATTGCTTCGATGGACGACCCCGTCGAATAGAGTTTCGCCGGAGCCCTCGGAAACGACGGAGTTGGCGAAGTAGGTTTCTATGCCGTAGTCTTTCGCAACCAGATCAGCATGAACACCGTCGTGGTCGGATCCAACGCCACTCGACACGTGGTCTCTGAAGGAATCACGTATTTCGACCATCCGGACAATCCTCGCTATCCGACTCATTGGCATGTACGGAAAGACGGGGGATGGGCGCATCGTACGGAATGATGGTCGAGCAGAAGATGGACCCGCAAAATCCGCTGGTGCTCCGATGCCTTCTCCACGCTGATTCCGGCGTCTACGATGCGGACCATGCAGCACACGTTCACCGCATCCCGCCCGGCTTCGAGATGGGAAAGCCAAGGCCTGGAGAAAAGCACCGACAGCACGAAGTCCAGCGAATTTCGGGCGTTGAGGCGGTCAAAGAATAGATTGGCCCCATACAAGTCTATTCTTTGAGACTGAGTTGCAAAACGCAAGGATCGCAGAATACCGTCGGCACAGTCTTCTGGAGCATTTCACAGAGGGGCATCTGCGAAGTTTACCGAGTCGATTCGCTTGACAATTTTGGGCCATGTCGGTGTGATGGTGCAAAATACCGCGAGAATTTTGCGTTGATCGGACAGCCGATCAACCGAAGAATGGCATTGTCGCCTGCTCCGTGGTGACTCATTCGTCGGACAAATAAAACTCTGGAGGCAATTGAATGCGTAGTCTGAAAACACTCGGTCAAATGCTGGTCACTGGGACCTGCATATTTGCGATCGTTTTGCTCACCGGCCAGTCGTCGTCTGCTCGGCCACAGTACCAGAAAGCGATGGGCGTTGCTTATCCTGATTTGGTTAAGAAGCACGGCACCAACGGCAAGCTTTCCTGCTCTGTGTGTCATCCGACCAAGAAGAAGAAGGACCGAAACAACTACGGTGCTGCGTTCGGTAAAGCTGTGGGTAAGAAGAACGAAAAAGATGCCGCCAAGTTGAAGGAAGTTTTGAAGAAGATTGAAAAAGAAAAAAGCAAAACAGAAGGCAAAACCTTCGGCGACCTGATCAAAGAAGGCAAACTTCCTGGCACGAAGGATGTTGCTCCACCACCAAAGAAAGACTAGTTTCTGACGGCGGAATACCGCTGCCTGAATCTTTTGATCACAGAACGCGGATGGCACTTGTGCCGTCCGCGTTTTTTATTGTTTTTCCAGACATGTTTTTTGGCTAGTGGATGTCTGAAAAAGCGTCAGCGTTTGGTATGGGGATTTGAAAGAGTTGCTGTTGCTGTTGAAGAATGACGAATTGTCTTCAAACGCCGACCGTTTTATCGTGCAGGAACCGGTTGAAAGCGTCAAGTCAGGCAGAATCGACATCGTTGGCGCGTACGTTTATCGCTGCTGCCAGCGATGTTCGTGATTTTGCTGGCTACTCTCGGTGCTGTTCAGGCCACTTTGCGACGAGTCTGCGCCGCGCTGGGCTTCGGAGAGGCATCCGCAATCAGCAGACGCCCGAGTGTAGGGCAAGCCTCAATTACACAATGCCGAGTTTGGGTAATAGCTTGGACTGTTAGGGCATTTTCTCTGAGTGCGGCAGCGATGTTGGTGGCTCCGAGTGATCTGAGACAACTGATGGCTGCGTTGCGAAACGCACTGAAGATCTGCGGAGTCGACTTCGTGCGAATCCGGCTGCTGTCCTCGCCGAAGGTGACGTCGCGGACCCAGTGCAGACGATTCTCGATGCCCCAGTGGCCGCGCCACCAGTCTGACTGTCTTGCGGCGTCGGCCTGCGATCGAGGCACGCTGGTGATGGCGTAATGCACTTCTGATGTCGTCTCGCCGCCGCGACTGACCGTACGCGTGATCTGACAGCGCTGGCTCAGAACACAGCCGGTTTTCTCATCCAGAGCGGCCAGCAAATGCACGGCTCGCTGATAAGGTGTCAGAGTGCCGCAC
>CAYZYB010000969.1:0-2678 GCA_964481505.1 uncultured Planctomycetaceae bacterium
CTGCTATTCGGCTACCGAACGATGTCAGCTGACGTCGACAGCATCTCGTCACCGGCGCGAATCGCGCGGGAGTTGATTTCGTAAGCGCGCTGCGCCGAAATCATCGCAATGAGTTCCGTCACGACTTCGACATTGGAGCCTTCCAGAAAGCCCTGGCGAAGTGAGCCAAGCCCGTTCTGCCCCGGTGTTCCGGCGACTTCTGTCCCTGAGGCAGCAGTGGCGGCATACAGGTTACCACCTTCACTCGACAAACCGGCTGGGTTCAGAAATCGATAGAGCTGGATGTTTCCGAGTTGAGTGCCTGCATCCGGACTTCCTTCGGTCACTCCACTGACAGTACCGTCAGAACCGATGTTCAGCCGCGTCAGACTGATCCCATCCTGGACAGTGATGCCGTCGGCCATCAAATGCCCGTCGGCTGTCACAAGTTGGCCCGTGCCGTCCATTCGAAAACTGCCCGCTCGCGTATAACGTGATTCTCCATTCGGTAACAGGACCTTGAAGAAACCATCTCCTTCAATGGCGACGTCCAGCGTGTTGCCGGTTTGTTCAATGGTTCCGGCGCTGAAAATCTTCGTCGTTCCCACCGCGCGTACGCCGCTGCCGATCTGTAGTCCTGTTGGTGCTGTCTGGCCTGCTGATTCGCTGGTGCCCGCCTGTTTTAGCGTGGTGTACATCAAATCTGCAAAGTTAACATGACTGCGTTTGAATCCGGACGTATTGACGTTCGCCAGATTGTTTGCCGTGTTGTCGATTTGAAGTTCCTGGGCCTTCATGCCGGCAGCGCTGGTGTAGAGTGCTCTAAGCATTGTGAATTATCCTCGAAGATTCGTATGGTTTTCGATCGCTGAAGTAATTGTGTTCATCGCTTTCTGTGCTGACTCATGAGCTCGAGCCGCGGCGATCATGTCGACCAGTTCCTGAACCGGATGCACGTTGGAATGCTCACGTGTTCCCTGCAGGACGTTGGCATCAGTGTCCTGTTCACCAGCTTCCGGAGGCGCTGAGTACAACGTGATTCCTTTCGCCTCCAACGCGTGCGGATCCATAAAACGGACGACCTTTAGTTTTCCGCTCTGAACACCATTCACCATTGCCGTTCCATCGGTGCTGACGTCAAGTTGTGCAGTCGAAGCAGTTGGCGGCAGCGTTAAAGTGCCACCATCTGACGCGACCGGATAGCCGTCTGCTGTCACAATTCGTCCGTCATTGTTCAAATGAAAAGCCCCGTTACGGGTGTAAAGGATTTCGTTGGGCGTTTCGATCGCGAAGAATCCGTCTCCCTGAATCGCAAAGTCCAGCGGTTGATTTGTGTGCTCGAATCGCCCTTGAGTGAAATCAACGGACGGGCCGTCTGATGTTGTTCCGAGTGAATCGAATGCGAACTGTTCCTGGAGTTCTGCGTCGAGTGATGCTTCGAACGTCTGCTGCTGCATCGTGACGCGACGGTACCCGGGCATATTGATGTGCGCTAGATTTTGAGCGATCAGTTCGTGTCGCTGAGCAGCTCGATCCATCGCTGTCGCTGCGCTGTAAATGCCTGGTATCATCTGTTTGAAATCTTGAGCGTAGGTAAGTCAAGGCCCGTGGAACGAGCTGAAGCGTATAATTGTGTCGAACCGTACAATCCATTCGACATGACTTCCGGCGACGCAATAACAGTTCCGCGCATAGTGATCTCCCTCAACTCTTTTGCAGTGATAGCCCACCCTTGCTGAGTGCTGGCATGCACGGGAGGCGAAGAATCCCTGGTCGGGTTTTTCTGAAGAGGGGCATGAGCGCAGAGATGTGTTCAGATCTCGCTCATGCCCACGACTTTGAGCTGTTGCCTGTTGCTCTGCTGAGTTGTCAGTCCCAGACATGGCCTGAGGCTTACGCCTGCAACCGACCGAACTGCCACTCTGTTGCGAGTGATTCCCCGCAGACGTGCAACGATCTGCTCCATTGACGGGCCTTTCACTGCTGAGTGATCGTCGAGGGATTCGGAAAAGTCCACCCAACCGTCAAATCTTCACAACTCGGCTGACGTCCAGCGACGAAACCTTTCTCAAGTGAACCTCCGCACGCCAGTCGAGCGATTCGGAATGACTCACAAGGAGAAGAACCGTGGCAGACGAACCGAATCCAGAATCAGATCAGCAGGCACCTGTCAAAAAGGGCCCCGGCGCAATCGTGTGGTTGATGCTGCTGGTCGTTGCGGCGGGCGGCGGATTTGCAGTTCCATTTCTGATGGCAGACGCAGCTCCCAAAGAGGCCGAAGACGAGGCCGCACCGCCACCGCTCGATCTGTCGAATGCTGATGACGCGATTGCCCTGCCGTTTGGTGACGTCACTGTGAATCTCGATGAAGGCCGGATGAACCGCTACCTCCGTCTCAAGATCGCAGTGCTGGTTCCGAAGGAAGAAGAGCTATTGGTCACCGAGGCGATTGAAGCCAAGTCAGCGGTTCTGAAGAACTGGCTGCTGAGTCATCTGGCAGACAAGACGCTGGAAGAAATTCGTGGCAAGGCCGGATTGAACATGTTGCGACGCGAAATTCGCAGTGAGTTCAATGAGACGCTGTTCACGGATCAACGCGATCGAGTTTACGACATCCTCTTCGAAGAATTTAACGTGCAGTAAAGCACCGTGTGTCGTTAGCTCCTTCCGACTTGCCGCACCGACTTAGAGGTCAAAAG
>CAYZYB010000970.1:0-2676 GCA_964481505.1 uncultured Planctomycetaceae bacterium
GATTGTGATGTGGTGCGCACGTGACTCGCCAATCGCTACTCTGGATTTCTTTGATAGCTCGCGGGAGATCGCTGATTCTGCCGTGAAAATCGTTGGCGGGACTCAGGAAAAGGATCGGGCACGAAACTTCCTTCAGGCTGACGTTGTCGCAAATGGTTGCTTCGAAGAGCTTGCTGCCGTTTTCCCGATCACTGATGCCGCCGCAGGACGGTGCCGCAACCTTGACTCGTTCGTCCACGCTCGCCATCACCGTCAACTTGCCGCCCATGGAATGACCGTACACGCCGAGTTTATCCGGATTGACTTCAGGCTGCTGTTCCAGAAACGTTAATGCTCTTCGTGCGGCGATGGCGCACAAAAACCATGGGCTGTTGCGAGGCGATTCGATGGCATCGATGGTCCATGCGGCCGCACTTGCGGAGGGAAAGTTGTTTTTCGGATTGCGGCTGGGAGCGTGGTAGCCATCGACAGCTCCCCAGTCGGTCGTGAGTTTGTAATTGGGGTCTTCTGTCTTGTTGTTCCAGAACAGCTGGACTTCGGCAGGTGAGATTCGATAGTCCGGTGCGGAAATTCGTCCGGCCCATGAAATCGAAACCGTGGCATAGCCGCGTTTGGCGTTGACCAGGCAGGCTCGATGATCGGCGTACTGCCCACCACCGTGAATTTGTACAAGTCCTGGCAGTGATTTTGAATCGTCGGTGTTTTTGGGGAATCCGTAAATGGCGGCCAGCCTGGCGGTTTGCCCCTTGAAGACACCGATGCGAAACCGAACGATGCGCAGAACAACACCGTCTTCTTCCCATTCTCTGAGGAGTTCGGTCTCCAATGGTTCGGCCTGAGGGTCAAACCCCGCCCACATCTCTTCGAAGTTGCTTGGCGCGATGTTGCCACTGAGCGGCGGCAATGTGTCTTTGTCCTGAGCGGTGACTGTCGTACTCAGCAGGCACAGCGCGAGTTTCAGAGAATAGTTCATACTGAATTTCCGGACGTCGTAGCGTCTGAATGTGGGCGATGTTTCTCAGGAAGAACGTTCTGAGAACAACTGCAATGCTATTGCCTCTGCGACGACGTGACAACTTGATGTCGACTTTGGCTACAGGGGCTATTGTTGATGTCCTGGACAAACTTTCCGGGTCAGTTGGATTGTGGCAATGAATTTCAGATAGTGGAACCGTTCCGGAATTTTTCGTTTATCGTTTTGCCCGCGATTTCTCTCAATGCACCAACCGCAATCTTTACGCCGTGACTTCCTGAAACAGTCGTCCGTTGCCACTGCTGCCGCGGCCATCTGTTTGCCTGCCAGTCAAGCTTCGTTTGCGAATACGTCTCTCAACGATCGTCCTCGATTTACCAGCATTGGCATCGGCGGCATGAGACGCGGTGATGCAAAAGGCCACCGGAAATTTGCCGACATGATCGCCATCGACGCCCCGGAAGCTGCCAAGCATGTTTTTTTGTCAAAAGCCGCTGACTCTGACGCCGCAAGAAAACCAACTCGTGCGAGCGCGATTGCGATTGCAGCGAGTCGTCAAATGGGATGCGAAGACGGAGAAAATCATGGACGACAAATTTGCGGTCAGATTCTTTGCTCGCGAACAACGCCCGGGATACGAAATTCCTCGCGTTTGGTGCTTCCCCCCTCGTCTCGCTGCATTTCCTGTGGCTCTTTTGTTTTCGTTTCGTTGAAAGTTGCATCTTGATGTCACCGTATGTCGCTGAATTTGTTGGCACCATGATTCTGGTCTTGTTGGGAAATGGTGTGTGCGCCAACGTCAATCTGAAGAAGACGTATGGGCACGATTCGGGTTGGATCGTCATTGCCACAGGTTGGGCAACAGCCGTGACGTTTGCGGTGTACCTTGTGAACGCTCACAGTGGAGCTCATTTGAATCCTGCGGTGACGATCGGGCTGGCGTCGATTGGGAAATTTGCCTGGAGCGAAGTTGGGCTTTATGTTGTGGCTCAGCTTGCCGGTGGTATCGCCGGAGCGACGTTGGTTTGGCTGACGTATCTCGCTCACTGGAAAGAAACGGAAGACGCGGGAGCGATTCGCGGTTGTTTCTGCAACACGCCGGCTATTGAGGACACAGTCGCCAATTTGCTGACTGAAATCATCGGCACGTTTGTTCTGACGCTTGGAGTGCTGGCGATTCTGACGCCGGAGAACCTGATTCCAAACAGCGGTTTCAAAGAAGGACTGGCGCCGTGCCTGGTCGGGCTGATGGTTTGGGCGATTGGATTATCGTTGGGAGGCGCCACAGGATACGCAATCAATCCGGCGCGGGATCTTGGGCCGCGGATTGCTCATTTTCTGCTGCCGATTGCCAACAAGAGCGACTCTGGATGGGGGTATTCCTGGATTCCGGTTGTCGGCCCGATCATTGGTGGAGTTGCTGCGGCATTTTTCTATCGGGCGTTGTGGCCCGCAGTGGAGGTCATTGCAGAATTGTCCGTTCCAGTTAAATTTGGCTGATTGAACCCGTTTGTGACAGCGCGTTTACTGACGGCAACACAATCTTCGTGAAAGGGTGGGGGATTTGAGGTGAATTGGCAACAGGTGTGAGTGATTGCAAATGTTGCAAGGAACGATAAACATGGCGCATCCACAGTGGAGTGGTTGTAGTTCCTGTTCTGTTCTCAATTGATTAGGTTTCTTCTCGTCTCACAGCCGTACAG
>CAYZYB010000971.1:0-2672 GCA_964481505.1 uncultured Planctomycetaceae bacterium
GTCTTCAGCAGGATCGTGATGTATTCGATCCGTGGCAGGTCATTCGAGACAACGTGATTTTCGTAATTGCCATGCTGGCAATTGGCTGCCTCTATTTCTCCAGAAAAGACTACTAAAGGCGAGGCACGTTCCAGACTTTGTGTAGTGGACTTCGCCAGAGGTCCAGATCCGCCGGACTGTCATGAAAGATGGTAGTCGCTTCCGTTTCAGCTACTCCAGCTCGGATTCGCCGACACTTTCATTGATGGCGTCCGGTGCATCTTCGAGAATATCGGCCCCGTCATCCTCACCGCCCAGAATCTCATCTTCGAATTCCTCGCTGTCGTCGAATTCGAAGTCGCTGGTGGTGTCGTTTCTGATTGACATGTCGGGCATGTCGAACAACGGATCGTCGTCTCCGCGGGCTCGCATGATCATTCGCATTGGCACTTCCTGAAATGGCGAAACCTCTCGCAGAAATCCCAGGAGATACCGTTTCCACGACTCGTCGAACAGCTTCGGGTCGTTGCACTTCACAACGATGGTCGGTGGGGCCACTGCAACCTGAGTCGCATAGTAAATTTTTGGCCGCTTGTTCTTGCGGTGCGGCGGGACGTTCTTCTGGACGGCCAGTTTGAGCACTTTATTGAGCTTGCCGGTGCCCATCCTTGTGCGAGACTGTTTGAACACGCTTTGCGTGAGATTGATCAACTGGCGTACGTTGCGACCGTCTTTTGCGGTGAGTACAGCAATGGGAACGTGCCGCATGGTTGCGAATGTCTTGACCAGATATTCGCCCCATTTGTCGATCGTCATGTCCTCTTCCTGCGCCAGATCCCATTTGTTCACCACAAAGACGCAGGGTTTGTGATGCTTTGAGATTTCTTCAACCAGCTGTTTGTCGACTTTGGAAATCGTTTTCGTGGCATCGAAGAACATCAGCACAACGTCCGCTCGACGGATACTGCGCTGCGCTCGAACAAGCCCGTAGAATTCGATGTCGTTAGCAAGACTCTTGCGTTTGCGAACGCCGGGGGTGTCGATCGCCACAAAGGTGCGACCATCGACGTCAAACCGAATATCGATGCTGTCGCGAGTGGTGCCGGCGACTTCGCTGACGATCACGCGTTCTGTTTCGGCCAGCTGATTTATGAAAGTGCTTTTCCCAACGTTACGGCGGCCGACCGTGGCCAGACGCATCAGGGGTTGTTCCATCATTGTCTGGCCGTCGGGAGTTTCGTCGGCCGTTTGTTCGGGAAGATGTTCGACAATGGTCTTCAGCAATTCACTGCGATTTCGATTGCCTTTGACACTGGTGATGACCTGCGGCATTCCTCCGAGTGACAGGAATTCGGCCGCTTCGACGTCAAGCTTATGAGAGTCGCATTTGTTGACGACCATCAGCGTTTTCTTGTTGATGCGGCGAATGCGTTCGGCCACGCTTTGGTCTAACGGTGTGACACCGGCCTTCGCGTCGACAACAAACAGCAGCAGATCACATTCGTTCAGCCCTACGTCGATTTGCCGTTCGATGTCTTCTGACAGATCGTCGCTGTCGACGATCCCAATGCCACCGGTGTCAACGAGTTCGAAGTAGCGATCTTTTTCGTTGACAATCCATGTCACACGATCGCGTGTCACGCCGGCAGTGGGGTCGACGACCGACAGCAGTTTGCCCGCTACCCAATTCAGCAGCGAGCTTTTCCCGACGTTTGGGCGACCGACAATCGCCACTTTCGGAATGCCCATGATACTGAATCCTTAACCTGTGTCTGAGTCGTGCAGCGCGATGCTGTTGCTGAAATGAGGACCGTCGGAACATCGCCTGACGGTTTGTCGCTGATCGTTCCCCGATAGAACCGCTCCGCGCGCTGCTGTGATCCGCGACGATGCTGTATTGTTGGGAAGCGTACCCGCCAGACACAGCTGTATTCACCGCGGGATCGCTTTTTCCTCGGACTTGGCAGCGAATTCAGGCAGTTTGCCGTTCAACGAACGCTGCATAGTCTGCCGCCGTGTCAATCCCGACGGTTGCTTCGTCGATTACGGCGACCGCAATGGTTGCACCTGACTGCAGGGCACGCAGCTGTTCGAGCTTTTCGAGCAATTCCAGTGATGATGGCGGAGCAGACGCCATTTGCAGCAAAAAGTCGCGTTTGTAAGCATAAAGCCCGACATGCAACAACCAGGGCGACGGCTGCTCGGCAGCCAGAATGTCGCAGACTTCGGTATCTCGCGGAAACGGAATGGGCGATCGGCTGAAATAGAGGGCTCGCCCCTGATCATCAACCACCACTTTCACGCAATCCGGGCTCTGAACGACAGCGGCTTCCCGAATTGGGGCCGCAACCGTTGCCATTTCCGCGTCGGATTGCCTGATCGCCCGCACAAGTGCTTCGATGGTACCGTTTTCCAGCTCCGGCTCATCCCCCTGCAGATTCACGATGATGTCGGCGTCGGAACAGGAGCGGCGAACGACTTCAGCCACTCGGTCGCTGCCACTGGGATGGTCGGCTGTCATCTCCGCTTTCCCGCCGAAGCCCAAAACGACGTCGAGAATTTCCTGGCTGTCGGTCGCCACAATGACGTCGTCGAGAGCCGAGCAGGACGCCGCGACTTCCCAGACGTACTGGAGCAGAGGGCGACCTGTTTGGCTAAGCAATAGTTTTCCGGGCAGCCGCGTGGACTGAAGA
>CAYZYB010000972.1:0-2671 GCA_964481505.1 uncultured Planctomycetaceae bacterium
GTCTGGAGCGGGCCGAGGCTGTCCGCGAAGACCGGTACATGAAAGTGAACTCGCCAGACTTCTGCGTTGAGAAATTCATCCGGGGGATTCTTTTGGATGTCTTCAACGGTTAGGTCGACTCGCTGCTGAACCGTTCCGTCCTGCAGCTTAGCGTACGTTTGGTGCAGATAACGCGGTTCTACAAAGTTCTCGAGTGCAGTCCGCCCTGCTTTGTTCGACGCTGGCGATTCCAGCTGAACCGCATTGGTAATGTGGATTTTGTTTAGTCGCACACCAATGTCGACCAGTTGATCGACCGATCGCGGAATCAATTCAAACTCGACCGCCTGGTGGCAAACATCAAGACACAAGCCGATGTATTCTCGCACATCGTCTTCACAGCCAAGTGCGTCCGCCATTTCGAACAGTGCTTTGAATTGAGGGACGGCGTCTTGCGGGATCGATGAGATATGGCACATCGGTTCTGGTTCAACGGCAAGCCGAATGGTGCGGCCGGTTTCTTTCTGCAGGTCTTTCAGAAACCTCGCCATGTGGATCAGGTTCTTGAAACAGGTGGCATGAAAATCCGACCCGGTCGGATTCATTTTTCCTCCCAGCGGTACCGTTGAAATGCTGCCTTCACTGCCTTCCGGCATCAACTTTGCCAGCACCGTTGCACAATCTTTCGTGTACTTCAGTCGGTCATTGTCTGCCCAATCGGGCAGGTAAACGTTCTCTTTCACTCGCTCTGTGTGGAAGTCTCCATACGGAAATGCGTTCAGGGTGTAACAGCACAGATCATGCTGCCACAGGGTTTGAGCCAGCCGTTCCAGTTGAGCGTTGTCTTCTAACAACTCCGTAACCACAGGACGCGACAGCCACAGGCCAGCTGCCATCGGAGCGTCCAGCTGTCGACGCACTTCGGCCGTATGTTCTGTCAGCCCGTCAATCACTTCGTCAACCGTGCGTCCCGGATGAACGTTGGTGCAATAGCTAAGCGGTAGAGTGGAAAACGTCATGATGGATAAGCTTGAAATGACCAAAGAAGAACCATGTTTTGATTGTAACGCGCGGCCTTGAAGGCAGCGAGCCATCAACGCTTCGACTGAGAGGCAGGGATGTAGTCGCAGAACGTTGCGAAGCTGGAAAGGGTGGCCAGGGTTGGAGCGAGGCACGAGCGAAACCCCGGAGTTTCCTTCGCAAGCTCAGTCCAACCCCGGCCACCCATTTCAAAGGCAACAATCTGCTGCTACACCCGAGTGTCTCGCTGTATTCGTGCGAGCGGGCCGTCAGCTAAACCTCACGTTGCTGCCAAACTCCTCATCGAGTCGTGCTCGAATTTCGTCGCGTACTCGGCGAAATTCGTTCATCTTGAATTCTTCGTCACCTTCGGCATAGTGAGGATCATCGAACGGCCACTGCCAGCGTTCCACGGAAGCCGGGAATACCGGGCAGTTGTCTTCGGCGGTCGAACAAACTCCAATAATGATGTCCGGTACTTCACCTTGTGGTGGCAGGAATTCGTCGATGTGCTTGCTGCGGTTCGATGAAATATCGATGCCGATTTCCGTCATCGCAGTGACTGCTTTATCGTTGACGTACCCAGCCGGATCAGCGCCAGCAGAAAGTGCTTCGAAGCGGTCACCGTAAAAAGTTCGTAACAACCCTTCTCCCATCTGACTGCGACAGGAATTGCCTGTGCAAAGAAACAGGACGCGTTTTTTGATGCTCATAATCTGCTGAATCCAGGATCAATAACAGGAAGTTGTTCGGTCGTGAACGACACAACGGTATTTCGTATTACGGTTCGATGAGGTCAAAGCCATCCGCCGTCAGGACTGCTGTCGCAGGAGTGCCGCGGCCTGCCTGGAAGTGCGAAAAATTCTGTTCGGCAACCACCGTCGCCGCTTCGATTACCTGAACGATTTCACGTTGACTGGCAGCAGTCGGATAGGTGTCTTTGAGATCTTCCATTGACTCTCCAAGAATGCGGCGGCGAATGATGGCCAGCATTCCGGCAGCGATCGATGCTTTGCCGTATCCGAAGATTTCCAATTCGCCACCGTGATGACGAATGCGGCCTCCAAACGATGGGTTTCGCGTCCGAGATCCGTCGCCAATGATGGCCTCTCGATAACCGCGCTCCTGTTGATCAACGATGCCTCGACCGTAAATGCCGTACAGTTCGATTTCCTGATTCACGGCGCCTTCGAATTCAGCGGGATTGATCCAGTTGTTGTTGTAGTCGCCTCGCATACCGTTGTCGTAAGTCACAGCAACGTCCAGGCTGTCCCACGTGTTGATCGACGATTGCCGTTTGAATTCTGTCGGTTCCAATCCACGACGTTTGGCAATTTCGATGTGGTGTTTGTCCCAATTAAGCAGCAGGTTCTTCTGGCCGGTCGCAAAGACAGAAACCGGCTTCACCTTCATATAGTGATGGACCACATCCAGCCAGTGACAACCGACGTAAGCAAACGGATTGCTTTGTTCGGCCCAGGCAAAGATCTCGCTGCTGACTTCCAGTGGCTCTTCCAGGACAGCTCGCACACGATTGATTGTGCCGTACTCCTGCGGAGCCTTCAGCATCATTTCTCGAATAAACGGATCGTACCTCTTGTGCATATCCACAGAAACGATGCGGCCTGCGTCGGCAGCTTTCGCAATAATCTGATCCGCTTCGCGCGTGCTC
>CAYZYB010000973.1:0-2671 GCA_964481505.1 uncultured Planctomycetaceae bacterium
TCGGTTAACACTGAACACAATTATCCAGGGAGCATGGGCGCTACTTCTGAGCCGATATGCCGGACAGGAAGATGTCATTTACGGTGCCACCGTTTCCGGGCGGCCTCCAGCCCTGCCAGGTATCGAAACAGCGGTAGGACTGTTCATCAACACACTGCCAATGCGGGTTCAGGCGACCGGTGAGACACCCTTAGCCGAATGGCTGGCGGAGCTACAGCAGCAGATCATTCAGGTACAGGAGTACGAATACAGTTCACTGGCCAGCGTTCAGGCATGGAGTGATACCCCACGTGGTGAGTCGCTTTTCGAGAGCATCGTCGTCTTCGAAAACTATCCAGCCAACACACCAAACCTCGCGTCCGTGGGACTCGAAGTTTCTGATTTTCAGTATCACGAGCAGAGTAACTATCCACTTGCACTGCTTGTTCTGCCGGGCGAAGAAATCGAACTGATCATCGTGCACGACACACACCGATTCAGTAGCGAAATCATTGACAGAATCCTGCAGCAGCTCCGAAACCTGCTGATTTCGTTCGTGCAGGCTCCACAACGACCTCTCAATACGTTTTCACTTTCTGAATCCCATGCGGCCGCAGAAATACCGAACAGTTCAGTCCCCGATGAAAAGTGCCAGCTGGTCCATGAACTCTTCGAACACCACGCTGAACTCGATCCTGAGTCGCCTGCACTCATTTCTCAGCGGCAACAACTTTCATATCGCCAACTCAATGACCGCGCAAATGCACTGGCTCGCCAACTGCAGAGTCTGGGTGTCGGCCCCGACACTTTTGTAGGCATCTACGCCGCACGCAGTGTGGAAATGGTTGTCGGAATTTTGGGAGTCCTAAAGGCCGGCGGAGCATACGTCCCGCTGGACCCTGAGTACCCCGGTGACCACACTCAATTCATCATCGACGATGCGAACGTCGATATTGTCCTGACGACATCAGAGCTAGAAGATCAGGTCCCGGCAAAGGCAATCAGGATCGTTGCGATCGACGCGCCAGCGATGACGGAAGGAACACAAACAGCGGCGCCCAAAACCAGCACTTCGCCCGATAACATCGCGTACATAATTTACACTTCAGGATCGACGGGTAAGCCCAAGGGAGTGTTGGTCACCCATCGCAATCTTTTGTATTCAACATGGGCGCGACGCGACTATTATCAGGATCCAGTGGAGCGTTTCCTGTTACTTTCATCCTTCGCCTTCGACAGCTCGGTCGCTGGCATCTTTTGGACACTGTGCGAAGGCGGAACACTTGTACTGCCGGAACATAAGATCGAACAGGACACCGCCAGACTGCTGGGACTGATCAAAGACACACGAATCACCCATACACTGTGCCTGCCGTCGCTGTATTCCATCCTGCTGAACGATGCATACGACGACTCACTGGCAACGGTCAAAGTGGTGATTGTCGCTGGCGAATCCTGTTCTCCGTCTCTCTACGAAGAACATGCACGTCGAGCTCACACGACCCAACTTCACAACGAATACGGGCCGACGGAAGCGACGGTCTGGTGTTCGGCACATCGTCTCTCGGCTACAGATTCGAGAGCCGCTGTTCCAATCGGAAAGCCAATCGACGGGTGTCAGATCTTTGTGCTGGACCACCACGGCCAGCCGGCCCCCGTGGGAGTTCACGGAGAATTGTTCGTCGGGGGCCTTGGTATCACCAGAGGATATCTGAACCAGCCGGAACTCACCGCTGAACGATTCGTTACGCGACAGTTTGGTGATAGCAGGCCGATGCGGCTTTATCGCACTGGGGATCTCGGCTGTTATCGACCTGACGGGAACCTGATGTTCCTTGGCCGTGTCGATCGCCAGGTGAAGATTCGCGGATATCGCATCGAACCCGGAGAAATCGAAGAACTCCTGAAACGACACGACGACGTCGTTGACGCTGTCGTTGTTGCAATGAATCAGCGGACTCCAGGACACGTCGACTTAGACCCAGACGACGGCGAAGACCTGAGCGCAATCACAATTTGTAAACAGCTGGCTGCGTTTCCGACAGAAACTGTTGAACGGCTTTTGGCAATTGTTGAGCAGTCAGCCGATTCCGAAGAAAAGACAAATCCTGAACTGAAATCTGTGCCATGACGCGCCGAATTAAACGCCTGAAGGACTTCGAAGTAACACTGGAGATCAAGAATGACCAGTTTATTCGCCCGCCGCGAGACTCTCAGCGAAACTGGTTGTTAAATCGCGCTGTGAAGGAGTTCAGTGACGAGCTGACTTACTTAAACGAGCAGGCCAAAGACTTTGTCGCAGGCGTCGACAGCACGTGGAGCGACCGCACACAGGCTGCACTCACAGATGAAGAAATAATGGAAGGCTGGCAGATCCCGATCATGCGTGCCATGGCGCAGGCCGTGTGTGTCAGTCACGGAGCCATTCTTGAGATCGGATTCGGTCGGGGTGTTGGCTCGGACTTTATTCAGCAGGAAGGCGTAACGTCACATACCATTATCGAATGCAACGATTCCATTGTTCAGCGATTCGAAACGTGGCGTGCTGCGTTTGCTGATCGAGACATCCGAATCGTGCACGGAATGTGGCAGGACACCATAGGAGATCTTGGCCAATTTGACGGGATCTTTTTTCACACATACCCTCTTAACGAATCAGAATTTGTGGACCAGGTGGCGCACAGTTCGACAT
>CAYZYB010000974.1:0-2662 GCA_964481505.1 uncultured Planctomycetaceae bacterium
ATTCTCAGATCGGCCGGAATCGGATACACGAGCGTTCATAAGAAAACCCTCCCTGATTTTTCGCGATATGCTTACCAGAGAGGGCTTTGTTTTTATCGCCAGAGACGCAACGAAATCCTCAATCACATTCTGACAAAACGAAAGCTAAACAAAAGTTCGTTTCCGTCATTGACCACCTTCCGCGCCAAGCAGGCACGACAGTGCCATTCGTTCCAACCACCTTTGATGGTCTGCCATTGAGCATCTACTTGGAATGAAGTCGCTCAGATTCCTCGACCTTGCAAACATCAGGGCGCAACGGTCATTTTCGTTTGAAAGCCTGAGACGTTTGGTTGACCTTAAATCTCTAAAGAAACTGGATTTGACTTCGTGCGCACAGGTTCGGATGTGGCCATCACGGCGGCGACGCGCATACGGTTTTCTTCTTTTCGATGGTCAACTCGACTACGAACGAAACGGTTTGCCGGGTCCATGCAAAAAAGAACCGCGAATGGACGCGAATTAACGCGAATCCCAGGACGCCAAAATTTGCATGGCATTAATTCGTGTGCATACGCGTTTATTCGCGGTCCCTGATTTGAACCGTGCCATCTGTTTTTCGGGTGTAGGGCGGCCGAAAGAAGGTGCAGCTCATTGGTTGAGTGATTAGCATTTCCTGATGCCTCGATGACCCAAATCTACCCGCCAGTATCTGTTTCCGTGTGCCTATCCGTGCAATTGCGCGATTGACTGTTCGCAAAAGCGGAAGGCTATGATGCGGCGGAACGAGTCCTGGTTGAAACTGTGGGCAAAAAGGGTTTGCCAATTTTTGCCTGCATGGTGATGTAGTCTCAACCTACAACAGTGCCTTCATTTCTCGCACCGCACGTTCCAGTCCGACCATTACGGCGTGGCTGATGATGCTGTGGCCGATGTTGAGTTCGTTGACGCCGTTGATGCGAGCGATCTTTTGCACGTTGCGATATGTTAGACCGTGTCCCATATTCAACGTGAGTCCACGACTGATGGCGAACTGGCTGGCTTCGACAATGCGGTCGTATTCGGCGGTGGCTTCGGCGGTTGTTGTCGCGTCGGCGTATGCTCCGGTGTGAAGTTCAACGGCCTGCACGCCGAGTGCGGCCGATGCTTCGACCTGACTTACGTCGGGATCGATAAACAGGCTGACATAGATGTCCTGCTGCTGAAGTTGATCGACGCAGCCCTGCACGCGGTTCATTTGTCCGGCGACATCCAGGCCGCCTTCGGTAGTGACTTCTTCCCGTTTTTCGGGAACCAGCGTGGCCATGTCCGGGCGAACATCAAGTGCGAAGTCGACGATTTCCTGTTCGACCGCCATCTCCAGATTTAGCTTCACCCGAATCATCTGCCTCAACAGACGAACGTCACGATCCTGAATATGCCGCCGATCCTCTCGAAGGTGGACAGTGATTCCGTCCGCCCCGCCCATTTCTGCCAGCACGGCGGCATGGACGGGATCAGGTTCGATGGTGCGGCGAGCCTGTCGGACTGTGGCGACGTGGTCGATGTTGACTCCAAGCAGTGGCATTGGGAACTGAGCTTTCCAACTTTGGAACGGAGAAAAAGGAGGCAGGTGACGTGCGAGCGACTGGGTGTCGATTCTAGACACCTGTTACCGGCCCCAGGTTCTGTTTTGAGAATTTTCGTATTTTTCGCTCGGACATTTTCCCTTCCGGCAACGACACCATCGCCACACCGGGAAAACTACTCCAAAAAGCGGTTCGCCAATTGGAATACGGTTTGCAGCCCCGGTAAGGTGCCTATTCTGCTGCCTTTCCGGCAGCCGGATCGATACGGTGAATTGCGGTGACGTGGGAGATTACGTTCTCTGTTTTCTCACCATCCAAATCCCCGGAGTTCGGTTTGCCGTCCTTCGGCCCGCCAAAGTCAATCACCGGCAGGGGCTATTGCCTCGGTCTGTTCGTTTCGGCAGTTCATAATTCCCTCACAGTTCGAGTAAAACGCTATGAGTTCTGTCTCAGAAGTGTCTGAACCGAGTGCCGGTTCGGAGTCGAAGTCTGATACCGACGTGATGATCGAAGCCCGCGGGCTCAGCAAGTACTACGGCGATTTTGCGGCGACGCACGACGTCAACTTTACCGTTCCCCGCGGACAGGTCTGTGCATTTCTCGGCCCAAACGGTGCCGGAAAAAGCACGACTATGAAAATGCTGACGGGTTTCCTGGCGCCCAGTCGCGGCGAAGCGTTTCTGAGTGGCTGCAATGTGGCGGAAGACCGGATCAAGGCCAGTGAAAAGCTGGGTTACCTTCCGGAAAACGGTCCGCTGTATACCGAAATGACGCCGGAAGGCATGCTGAAGTACATCGGAGCTGTCCGCGGCGTCGCGGGTTCTACGCTCAGCGATCGACTGGCGTGGGTTGCGGACAAGTGTGCATTAAATGAAGTTTGGCGGAAACCGATTTCGAAGCTGTCGCGTGGTTTTCGCCAACGCGTCGGAATGGCGCACGCGATGCTGCATGATCCGGACGTCCTAATCCTTGACGAACCCACCAGTGGCCTGGATCCGAATCAGGTCCACGGTGTTCGTGAACTGATTACAGAACTTGCTCAGACAAAAACCATTCTCCTGTCGACTCACATTCTGCAGGAAGTCCGAGCGATCTGCCCTCGCGTTGTAATGATT
>CAYZYB010000975.1:0-2661 GCA_964481505.1 uncultured Planctomycetaceae bacterium
ATGCAGAACGTCTTGTGCAGGTTTAAGTGGCAGACATCGGCGCCGATTTCGCCAGGAGAACACAGTCCCAGTTGAGCGTTGAGGTTCGCGCCATCCATGTAAACCTGACCGCCGAGGTCGTGCACGATGGCGCAAATGTCTTTGATGCTTTCTTCGAAGACGCCGTGAGTGGACGGGTAGGTGACCATCAGAGCGGCAAGGTTGTCTGCGTGTTCGGCCGCGCGAGCCTTTAAGCTGAGGACATCAATGTTGCCATCTTCATCGCAGTCGACAGCGACAACCTTCATTCCAACCATCACCGCGCTTGCAGGATTGGTGCCGTGTGCCGACGACGGAATGAGGCAAATGTTGCGGTGCGACTGGTTGTTTGATTTATGGAATTCCCGGATCGCCAACAGCCCGGCGTATTCGCCCTGCGATCCAGCATTCGGCTGCAAAGACACAGAATGGAAGCCCGTGCATTGTGCCAGCCAGCCTTCGAGTTGTTGAATCATTTCGAGATAGCCAAGCCATTGGTCGCGCGGTGCGAAGGGGTGGATGGCGTTGACTTCGGGCCAGCTGATCGGCGCCATTTCGGAAGCGGCGTTCAACTTCATGGTGCACGATCCCAAAGGAATCATACTGGTGTTTAGCGCGAGATCCTTTGATTCCAGGCGATGCAGATATCGCATCATTTCTGTTTCGGTCTGGTAGCTATTAAACACTGGCTGCTGAAGGTAGTCGTCCGTCCGCAGCAGGTCTGCAGCGATGGGCTGACTGGCTGAGTTGTCCGGGGCTGCTGCGAAGACTTCCAGCAGTGCGTCGATTTCTGCTTCGGTGGTTTTTTCGTCGAGCGTAATTCCAACGTCGCCGTTATCGAAACTCCGAAGGTTGAAGCCTGCCGAGAGTGCTCGACTAATCACATCGGCGCTGTTGTCACAGGAAACTCGCAGCGTATCGAAAACGTTCTCGCTGTGAACCTGACAGCCTGCAGAAGCCAGAGACGCAGACAGGCGTTTCGTAAAGTTGCAAATGCGATTCGCGATTTCTCGCAGCCCCCTGGGACCATGATACACTGCATACATCGACGCCACGACAGCCAGCAAGACCTGTGCTGTGCAGATGTTACTGGTCGCTTTGTCGCGGCGAATGTGCTGTTCACGTGTCTGCAGTGCGAGGCGGTAAGCCGGTTTTCCGTTGGCGTCTTTTGACACGCCAACCAGTCGACCAGGCAGCTTTCGCTTGATGCTGTCCGTACAGGCAATCCACGCGGCGTGTGGTCCGCCGAAGCCAAGTGGCACGCCAAATCGCTGGCTATTGCCAATGGCAATGTCCGCTCCCATTTGACCGGGCGGCTTCAGCATTGTCAGCGACAGAAGATCGGCCGCCATCACAACTTTCGCCTTCACCGCGTGCGCTCGCACGGCAAATTCGCTGAAGTCTTCAATGTGACCATTGGTATCCGGATACTGCAGCAACGCACCGAAGACACCATCGTGAAATTCGAAGCTACTGTGGTCGCCAACAACGATTTCGATACCAAGCGGTTCGGCTCGCGTCTGCAAAACGGCAATTGTTTGTGGATGACATCCCTCCGCAACAAAAAACGTTTTCGCGTTACGATTTCCCGCCGCACACATACTCATGGCTTCTGCTGCCGCTGTGCCTTCGTCCAGCAGCGAAGCGTTCGCAACGTCCAGGCCGCTGAGTTCTGTAATCAGCGTTTGGAAGTTCAGGCAGGCTTCCAGTCGGCCTTGTGAAATTTCCGGCTGATAAGGTGTGTAGGCCGTATACCAACCAGGATTCTCAAGAATATTTCGGAGAATGACGGACGGCGTAATGCAGTCGTGGTAGCCCATTCCGATCAGGGAACGTTTCACCTGATTGTGGCTCATGATGTTCTTCAGCCACGCCAGCGCATCAGTTTCACTTTTGGCATCAGGAAGTTCGAATGGCTGCGTCCGTTTGATGCTGGCCGGAACAGCGGCGGCCACAAGATCTTCTACGGAATTGAAACCGACGACTTCGGCCAGTTGCTTCGCAACACTCGGTGAAACGCCAAGATGCCGATTGCGAAACGCATCCAACGCATGCTCGGCGATTGTCGAATTTTCTAAGGAGACTTCTGTGGTGGACATGATGGCAGAATCGATAGTAATTGGAGTCATTGGTAAACGGAGACACGAAGGAACGCAGTTCCCCGTCGTGTGCGGATCCTGATCACGAGCGTTAGCTTCTGAAGGCCACCTGACGCCTAAGCGGGAGCGTCGGGAACTTTCCAGCCCTGTTTTTCGAAAAACGGCACATACACCTCAGGAATCCACATCCGATCTTCCGGATTAGCCACCCGATAGTAACTGTGCGGATGGATCATTTCGTCAGAATCGGAACTTAAATCGATGACGTATCGAGATGGCAAACCGCGGCGTGAAAGAAATCGGAGCTCGAACGGTTCCAGCAGCAAGGGGCTCATGGCATCAAAGACGCCGAGGTGCTTTTCGCGAGCTTTTTGAACGAACGTTCGCACCATACTGATTTCGCGATTATTCGACGCCAGTTCTGCCGCTTTGCCCGGCGGAATCACAGCTTTAGCAATAGAATCCGGGCGATCCCAGGGGCTCATGTTGGGCCAGATAAAGTAGGGAAAAGCGCGCCCGCGTTCGAGCAATCGCATGTTGTAAG
>CAYZYB010000976.1:0-2660 GCA_964481505.1 uncultured Planctomycetaceae bacterium
ACCTGATCCTGAAGCTCAAGGATCAAGGCAAAACGGTCGTGCTGTGCAGTCACCAGCTGGCAGACGTACAGGACGTCAGTGATCGGATTGCCGTTCTGTTTCAAGGCGAACTCAAGGTTCTCGGCAACGTTGATGAACTCCTGGAGTTGCGTGAAGAAACGGAGATTCGCACCGGCAACCTCAGCGACGAAGGTGTTGCCGAAATCCGCGAGGTGTTGAAGAAACACGGAATGTCAGACGCCAGCATTCAGAAGCCGCGAGCGGACCTGGAAGAACTCTTCCTGAAAACAGTTCGAGAAAGTGGAGAGCGACCGGGACGAAGATTTACCGCCGAAGAAATGGCGGCCACTCAGCCTGCCGAAGAAGCAGAAGCTCCCAAAGAATAGCCTTCCATAGTCTTCCAGCGTCTTTGACGTACTCACAAGTGTCTCTCTGCGTTTTTGCGAAATAGTCTGGCCATGGATTTCAATCCGACACCTTATAATCTTGTTGGCGGCATGTTGGGCTGGGCTCAGCTGGTCGGCGTGATCATCGTGATTGCTCTTGGCTTCGGTCTGCTGGGATCAGTGATGTACGGCACAGGCGTGTCTGGCTTCCTGAGTGGCCTTGGTAGTTTCGTAAAGGAACTGGTAACGGTTTCTCCGAAACGCATCTTTGCCATGACAATTCTGACGCTCAAGGAATGTGTCAGACGAAAGGCACTGCTTGTCTTTGTCGTCTTTGCGTTGTTGTTAATGTTCGGCGGCTGGTTTCTACCAACCTCAGCGGAACGAGCTGAACTGGAAATTGGAAATCACATTGCGTTCGTCCTGACGACGATTTCCTGGTTGATCCTACCAGTCGTAATTTTCCTCAGCTGCTGGGGGCTTCCGGAAGACATTCGAATTCGATCCTTGCACACGGTTGTCACAAAACCTGCTCGTCGTGCGGAAATTGTGATGGGACGGATGCTGGGCTACGGAACACTGGCAGTGACGATTCTATTACTGATGGGGGCGTTCGGTTACGTTTGGATTTTGCGTCAGGTGCCGCCGACTGTTGCTAGTGCTGACGGAGAAGCAGAAGCCGCTCCGTTACTGACCTGTCGTGTGCCGGTCTATGGCAGTATGTTTTTCTTTCTGGATCGTGAGGGAATACCTTCACGAACGGGCTTGAACGTAGGTGATGCCTGGAAACACCGCTCATTTGTTGAGGGAAATTCGCGGTCCCGCGCTGTCTGGCTGTTCGGCAAGGTACGGCCAGAAAACATTGGCGATTCCCTGAATCTGGAATCGCGGTTTGAAGCATTTCGAACAGTGAAGGGATCGTCGGACTCGATCCAACAGGGCATTGAAGCTCAATACACGCTCATTCGCGATCCTCGCGTCGACGCGTTTTCGTCCTTCGGTGTCGGTACAAGCTTTCGCGAAACGGCCACAGCTCTGCAGGAGGGAAAGTTCCAGAGCGCTTCGGAACTGTTAACGGGGCTTGCTGAACAAATGAGCGCTAATCCTGGAGACTTTACACAAATTGAATGTCAACAGGTGGCAATCGCCAGTGTTCGGCAGGCGGCTCCAGCGTTACGTGGTGTGAGTAAAGACTTCGAACCTGTTGCCGCTGCATTCGAAGCGTTTGGAAAAGCGGCGGCGGAGGTGACAACCCCGGATGATCCTTCAGCACATCAGGCCATGTCAATTGCCTGCTCAACGTTGGCAGATGTCCTGGGCGAGAACGCCAGCAGCATGCAGGAAGCGATGCCTCGCGTGGAAGTTCCACTTGAACCGTTTCGCATTTCGGAATTTCATGAAGGTGATGATTTTCAAACCTACCCCAGTGAACTGACCTATCCGGGAAACAATGAGTCCATTGCTCGTTTTCTGGCGAAAGTGGTGTCTGGGCTAAACGAAGAAGGCAAAGTCGTTTCTGAGAACGAACTGTCCGACGAGTTGGTCGACACTCTTGTCGAGTCCACCGACATTGACCCGTTGAATGCAGAATTGGTTGAAGAGGTCCTGCAGGCAGAAATTGATGCTGGTGCGTTGGCTGTCGAGGACGGGAAACTGACAGTCGCAGATGACCGGACGTGGCTGGAGTTTTTCGATCAGCAGGTCCGGGAAGAACGACTTATTTCTCAGGTGGCTGAGGGCTGGTTGCTGACGGCAAATCTGTTTGAAGATCTGGCACCACAGGGATTCCTGCGAGTTGAAGTCTCCTGCCTGGACGATCAGATGTACCTGGGGATGTCGCGTTCAGACCTGTTCATCCGCCTGAAAGACAATCCATTCTGGATGGGCTACGGAAAAGCTCTGCTAAACATTGGGCTGATGCTGTTTCTGGTGATTGTTTTGGGTGTTACTGCAAGCTGCGTTGTTAAGGGACCGGTTTCCTTCTTCTTCACCTTGACCGTATTTGTAATTGGTCAGTTCTTCCACCAGTTTATGACTCGCATTCTCATGGGAGAAGAAAAGGGGAGTGGAGTGATCGAATCGGCCATGCTGATGCTTCAACACCGAAACCCAAGCTCTGGGTTGGACACCAGTGAAAGCAGCCTGCAGGTTATCAAGGCGGTGGATGGAGCGAACATGGGAATCCTGAATGCTGCGAGCAACATTATTCCCGACTTCAGCAACTTTACATCGGCGGCAGCGTACATCGAAAACGGCTTTGATGTTCCATGGGAC
>CAYZYB010000977.1:0-2659 GCA_964481505.1 uncultured Planctomycetaceae bacterium
GGTAGACGCGCGGGAACTCCAGGCCTTTCGCGGAATGCAGCGTCATCAAACGAACGGCGTTGTCAGACAGTTCGGATTCTTTGTCTTCCTGCGAATCGCGATCCATCAGAGCGGTGGTTTCCAGGAAACCTTCCAGTGATGGTTTTTTCGTTTTTTCGACGTATTGCCCCATCGAGTTCACCAGATCCTGCAGCACAGTCTTGCGCTGTTCGGCCTGTGTTTCATCTTTGTACTGACGATCGATTTCTCCGTTATAGTTGATCGCCTGCAGCAATCGTTTGGCGGTGTCTGCCATTTGAAGCGGCATGTCCAGCATGTCTTCGCGAAAACGAATCAGCAGGTTGCGAAAGTCGCTCAACGATGTTTGCGCGGCTTTCGACACCATGCCGGCAGACACGGCTTCCGGGACCACTTCCCACAGACTTTTGCCTTTCTCGACTGCCAATTGCACCAGCTTTTCAGTCGTTGTGGCGCCGATTCCGCGAGATGGTGTGTTGATGATTCGCAGTAGCGAAACTTCGTCGCGCGGTGATGACAGAACTTTGAGATACGCCAGGAAGTCGCGGATTTCCTTGCGGTCGAAGAACGATTGCCCGCCAAGCAAAACGTACGGAACGTTCAGGCTTCGCATTTCTGTTTCGAAGAGTCGTGGCTGTTCGTTCGTGCGGAATAGAATCGCAATGTCTTTTGGTCGAACACCGAGCTCCGTGATCAGATACGAGATTTCTTTGACCACGTTTTCCGATTCCGCCGTTTCGTCTTCGTAGGCGATGATTCGCACCGGCGATCCGCTGGGTTTGTGGGCGATCAGTTTTTTATCGTGACGGTGGCGGTTGTGTTTTACCAGGCGGTTAGCGTATCGAACGATGTGTTCTGAGCAGCGGTAGTTGTTTTCCAGGCGGAACGTGCGTGTGCCGGGAAAGTGTTCACCAAAGTTCATGATGTGCTGAACTTCAGCTCCACGCCAGCCGTAAATCGACTGATCGTCGTCACCGACCACGCAGATGTTGTTGTGAGCTTTGACGAGGCTTTCGATAAGTTTGAACTGAATTCCGTTCGTGTCCTGATATTCATCGACCTGCACATGATCGAACCGCGCCTGGTGCTTTTGCAGAACTTCAGGATGCTCGTCGAACAGGCGACCGGTCAGTAGCAGCAGATCATCGAAGTCAACGGCGCCGGACGCTCGCAGTTGTTTTTGGTACCTCCGATACGCCATTGCCGCCAGAAAATCGAAGTCCGCGACGACGTAGTCGCTGGCGCGGTCTTCGGTGATGCCTGACATTTTCCAGGTGCTGATCTTGTTCAGCAGATCGCCAGGTTTCATGGCTTTGTCGCCGACGCGGATATCTCGCAAAGCGGTTCGGGCGGCCGCTTCCTGATCGCTGCGGTCGTAGATCACGAAGCCCTTTGGATAGCCGAGTGCGTTGATGTCGTCTCGCAGCACCCGCACACAGTGCGCGTGGAATGTCGAAACGACCGGCTTGTGCTGCACTCGCGAGCCCAGCAGTGACAGAGCACGTTCTCGCATTTCTTTGGCGGCTTTGTTGGTGAAAGTCACCGACAGGATGCGGTCCGGTCGAATTCCGTTGCGAATCAGATTCGCCATGCGGAAGGTAATCACTCGCGTCTTTCCGGTTCCCGCTCCGGCCAGGACCAGCATTGGCCCGGACAGTGTTTCCACAGCCTGGCGTTGAGGGGGATTGAGTCCGGAAAGGTCAAGCTTCATTGGGAAAACGCGGAGAATGCAGATAAAGACAGAAATTGGGGCGGGAAGACTATCGGAGGCTGCCTGAGTTCTCAACCGGGAACCAGCGGCGTCGAGAAGGTCTGGACCATTTTTGGGCAAGTGTCGCCAAAGTAGATTGATTTCGTTTCAAAAAAAGACTCAACGGCTATTCGACAGTACAATGCTGAGTCACGGCCACGATAGGCCAACCGGTTCACGAAAGAGAAAAAAATGCACCAAATTCGCTACATTATGGTGGGCGGCTTTCTGGGGGCGGGCAAGACCACAACACTCGCTCGGCTGGCAAAACACTACATGGAACAGGGTCTGAACGTTGGCATTGTGACCAACGATCAAGCCGATGATCTTGTCGACACAAATATGCTGCGGTCACTTGGTTTCGACGTTGGTGAGGTCGCCGGCGCGTGCTTCTGCTGTAATTTTGATGAACTCATGACAACGGTTCGGCAATTCGGCAACGAGAAACGTCCGGACATCATTCTGGCAGAACCTGTTGGCAGTTGTACCGACCTGGTAGCGACCGTTATTCAGCCGATCAAGCAACTTTTCAATGCCGAATTTGTTATCGCGCCGTATGCCGTCATCCTGAAACCGTCACATGGTCGCCGCGTGTTGAAAAACGAAGCTGGTACGGGTTTCTCACCCAAGGCTGCGTACATTCTGAAAAAGCAAATCGAAGAAGCGGACCTCGTGCTGATCAATCGTGCGGACGAACTTTCTGAAGAACAGGCGTCGGAATTGGAATCGCTGATTCATCAGCACCTGCCCGATCGCCCGGTGCTGAGAGTTTCTGCGAAGACGGGATTGGGTTTCGACGCGCTGCAGGAATGGCTCGCTCAGGATGGCGATTTCGGCCGGCGCGTGCTGGACATCGATTACGACGTCTATGCGGATGGCGAAGCGGAACTG
>CAYZYB010000978.1:0-2658 GCA_964481505.1 uncultured Planctomycetaceae bacterium
CACCAGCTTTGTTAGCAGACGTTCAGGTTCTGTGAGCTCGCTGCGACGCAGTTCCGTCGCCTGTTCTGTCTTCAAGCCAAAGGGAGAAAGCAGCAGCAGGACAGCGATAATTCCGATCAACGAAATCAGCAGCACGCGTGATGCGAGCGCTTCGCGGAAGGAATCTTTGAGAATCGCAAGGTAGGCTCTCATGATTCACTCTCCCGAACAATCTCCAGGAACGCTTCTTCCAGCGTCAGATCGCGACGTTTCATACTCAGCAGGCTCACGCCGTTCGACCGCAGAGCATCGACACAGCGGTCGACATCTACCTGTTGAGGCGTTTCGACCGAAACATCAACCACTCCTTCAGCAACATCTGCACAGCTGAAACCGACTGCTTCGGCAAAGCACTTTTTTGCCGTCGCACAATCAGTCGCGATTCGAAAGACCATTGGTGAATCGGCGATGGCCGCGGTCAATTCCTGTACGCTGCCCGTCTTACGAACCGCACCTTTTGTCAGGATAGCAACGCTCTCACAAACGAGTTCTATTTCCTGCAGCAGATGGCTGTTCAGGAAGATGCTGGTCCCATTATCCGCCAGACGTTTCAAAACTTCCCGGATCTGCTTGCGGCCCACAGGGTCGACGCCATCTGTCGGCTCGTCCAAAATAATGAGTTCGGGAGAATGCAGCATCGCCTGCGCCAGTCCGAGTCGCTGTTGCATGCCTTTCGAATAGCCGCTCACACGATCGCGTTCACGCCCCAGCAGTCCGACTTGGTCCAGCAGTTCGGGAGAACGACGGCGGACTTCCGCCAGTGGGAGACCGCTGAGGCAACCGTAAAATTCCAGCGCTGTGTTGCCCGTCAGATGGCGGGGGATTCGATGGTTCTCCGGCAGATAGCCGATTCGTTGGCGGGACGTGACGTCACCGGCGGATGCCCCCAGAACTCGAGCGTCTCCCGACGACTTTCGAGCGATTCCGAGCAGGATCTTGATGAGGGTCGTCTTTCCGGCACCGTTTGGGCCGAGCAATCCGTAAATCCTGCCGCGTGGGACTTCAAGCGTGACACCGTCCAGAGCTTTTACTGTTCGGCGCCGCAAGATGCCCTCACGATAGGTTTTCGTCAGGTTCTGGACCTGAATGACGGGTTCGGTTGTGACCACAAAGTTGTCCTGAGGAAAGAGTGTGACAGCAGATTGTAGTATTAGATATGGGCGGCCACGGTTTGACTAAGCTTGCGAAGGAAACCCCGGGGTTTCGCTCGTGCCTCGCTGCAACTCCCGGCACCCTTTCCGGCTTCGCAACTTTCTGCGACTCGTATTCCTGAGGAGAGGCTGACGGCCGTAGGTGTATCAATGTTTGCGAGCGACAATCATAAATCATGGTGATGTGATCATCGGAAGACGGCAAGCGGTTCGGAGAGCGTTCCGGATTCCTGGACGGTTTCCTCGGCAAATGGCAGTAAAAGCTGTCTTGAGATGATCATTCCCCAGGAGGCCAAATTGGCTGGCACAGACGAATCCTTCTATCAGCGGGAAAACGGGAAAACCCTTTGATCTCACTGTTGATCATCTGGAACATCGTCGATACCCTTTCGAGCTTCCTGACTTACGGCGATTGGGCTGCCTTACGGCAACTGGCGGTTTCGGTGATCAGGATATCTTCTCTGTACGCAGTTCACCATCTGATTGTGGACTGCCAGTCAGTGCCAGATTGCGATTTTGCCGGATGGTAGTTTCGCCCCTTTCAAATCTTGATTGGGAATTGGCAGATCGATGACGGCTCAACGTGCGTAACGTTGCAGCGGTGCAGGGCTCAGGACAATTTTTGGAGTTCACTTAGCACATGGGACGTTACACAGGCCCTAAAGGACGCATCAACCGACGGTTGGGCGTTAATGTTTACGAATCAAACGGCGCGATCAAATCTGCGGAGAGAAAAGAAACTCCTCCCGGTATGCACCAGCGTCGCAAGAAGCCAACCAACTATGGTTTGGGACTTGCTGAGAAACAGAAGATTAAGTTCTATTACGGTCTTCGCGACCGCCAGCTGAACCGTTATTTCGACAAAGCCCGTCGAATGAAGGGCAACACCGGTGAACAGCTGCTTGCTGTCTGTGAACGACGTCTGGACAACGTCGTTAGACGTGCTGGCTATGTGGGGACTCGACCGCAGGCCCGCCAGGGGATCGTGCATCGTCATTTTCAGTTGAACGGCGTGACGGTCAACAAACCCGGAATCATGGTTCGCCCCGGCGATGTCATTACGCTTCGTAAGCGACCGAATCTTGAGAAGATGTACAAACAGATCGGTGAAGGCGTCACTGTGCCACAGAACGACTGGATCAACTTTGATCAGTCGAGTCTGTCTGCCATTGTTACCACACTGCCAACGTTTGATGACGTTGGGCTATTGGTCGACGTGAACATGGTTGTGGCGTTCCTGTCTCGTTAAGCGACGGAAGTTCACCATCAGGCATACGCAAAAACGGCGGCTCAAAAGAGCCGCCGTTTCTTTTTTGCCTGGAGCAATTTTATCTCACCGGAGGAATTCGATGGACGGCCTGTTTTTGTTTACGGCGATCACACTGGGTCTGGTCGTACTCAAGTTAGTCACCGACCTGCTCGGTATTCTGGATGGCCGAACTCAGCGGAAGACTCCCCGCAATATCAC
>CAYZYB010000979.1:0-2658 GCA_964481505.1 uncultured Planctomycetaceae bacterium
GCCCGGCACCGCGCCCCTACACCCAGACGACTCACATTTTTGGACAGACTCCTAGAAACTGCGGCAACCAATTCCGAAAAATCAGCAATCGGCGCTTCGTCGAATGCCACGATTATGTCATCCACCACTATACCGGATTCGGACGCCGCTGAATTCGGAATTATTTCGCGAACGATACACTTGGTGTCGTCTGGACCACCGATCACGCCAATTGTTGGGCGGTCGGCAAACTCAGCCATCATCCCCAAGACACCAAGCGCGGAGATCAAGTTGATGCCCGCGTGAACGAATATTGGCGAAACAAGTGTTTTGCGCCATTCGTAGACAATAGTGATTACCAGTCCCAACACGACCGCGATTACGGCGTGAGTCGTCCCAAAAAAATGACAGAAACCGAAGACTAGCGACTGCAGCACACCCGCAACAAATGTCGGCATTCGTTGGCGAAACGCATTTTGAACAAATCCACGGAAGAAACACTCTTCTGCGATCGGAGCAAACGTAAACGAGAACAGCAGAAGTGGAATGATGTATCGTGACGAAGAGGAAGCCATCCCGGTGACCGCGCCCGGCGTGAGCGTTTTGCCGGGAGATAAAGCGCCGACCAGGTAGTTCAGACCGCCCAGTGCAGCCATTGTCAAAATCACAATCGGTATGGCGATAGCAAACTATACCAGCCACTGTCGAAAACCCGGAATCGCGATTCGTTTTGCGGCGTTCTTATTTCGCGTGAATAATGGGAAGGCAAGTAGGAATACTTGAGGCGCGATGCCAGTGGCCAGCACGCTTGGCCATTGTGACATCCACTCACGATCAACGAATCGCACGCAATACCAAACCGCCAAGAACGCGCAACCAACAACCAACAACCAACCATTTTGTTTGCCACGTTTGATCGCGAAAAGGAGCGGCTTCAGTCAGCGGAAGAGATTCAGTCATGAAGCCAGATCAGGTGAACCGTAGAACGCCCGCCATCACCGGATTGGGCGGGTTGGGTTTCCATATTGAAATTGGCTGAATGCCCAATTCCGGTGCATGGCATTGTTATTTTGTGGTATTGTGCGTGGCCGAAACAGGCGACGCTGCACAACCATCAGTTTACTTAAGAGACGACTGACTGGAAGCCCTGGATACGATTATTGTTCACCGCTTGGGAGCCGCCGGTGTCGGCAAAACAGAATACGCGTATTTCGCAGGATTTTTTCAACGTTGCGGAGGTTGGGGCAACGCGCCACACCAGACACCTATAAACGGCAGCAATACATCGGTGAATAACAGTGACTCCGGACATAACGAGAGAGGCCTCCGCCAACCAAGACACTTTGACCGCCAACAGCCGACAAACGATGTCTTGCGAGAATGTGATTCCGCCCCTGCAACATCACGAAACTAAACGAGCACTGCGCCAAAAAAACACTTGGCATCACCGGACGCCGGGAGGGATGCTGATATTTTTTTGCGTCTCTTTTCAGGGCGACGCTACTTTGGAACAATACCAATCATGGAGATGCCTTTTTGCTTGTTGCCTCAAGCTCGCAACCAAAACATTTCCATACCTTTTCTCCGCAATCGCTCATACACCAATCCGCCCCAGCGTCGCGCAGTCTTATTTAGTGAAACGCCTTGACGGCGGCGTTAAACGTATTCAGATGTCCTTCGACAAGAATATCAGCTGTGGCAGTTGGCCTTATGTAGCCACCGGCAAGATTCCAAGCAACCGAAACGTCCGAGTTTCGACAGGCTGAAAAGACCATTTCATCTCGTTCGAGGGTCTGTTCGAGCGTCAGGAGTCCTCCACCCGAAGGATCCCCCAGCAGGACGTCCATCCCAGCCTGGTAGATGACCAAGGCGTAGTCAGAATTCTCGATTCGGTTGCACGTTCGTTCGATTTCATTCATGTAGTCCACATTTTGTGATCTACTGTTGAACAAATAGCCAAATGATTTGTGCGCTATTCTCGACTCGTTCATCCTCGCCAAGATGTCTTCAGTGCCATTTCCTCGATGAAAGTCGCAGTCAAGGATGAGAACTCGCCCCGCCTCTAGTTGATCAAGTGCTCGCGCCGCCGCAAGAGGCAAGGCATTTAGTAAACACAAGGCACCTGCGGCATCCCAGTGCGCGTGATGAAATCCACAGGTCGGCGAAAAAGCACAATCAGTTTTAAGTGCTGACAAAGCAGCTGCAACCATACTGCCTGCACAATATTGAACTGCAACCTTCACCTCTCTCGATGGAGGAATTGTGGCTGCGTGGAAAGTTTCGACATCAACTCGATGAACTGCACGAACATGCTCTTTGCTGTGCACGCCTGACCAATCATTCGCCGCAACTGGAGGGAAGCTCTCGATGAGGTTTAAGCTAGGATGATCCTTGAGTGCTGCCAATAGGCGTGAAGTTTTTTGGTGGGCGGGAATGGAACACTCTGACGCAGCAACAAGCATTTCGGGACGGAAGAATGTATCCATTTCGTGTAGTGGAGCCTGTGCAGATAACGTTTGCAATCACCGGATTGTGGCGAGTGATTGCCAATTAGAAGAATCGGCACCGCCCACAATTTCGGTGCATTGTTTTGTTATCCACTCACCTTGGATATTGTTTGGCGGCTGGAACCCGTCAAGTTGAGCCCCCAGAATATGAAAGAGGTTGCGACTCCTGCAC
>CAYZYB010000980.1:0-2651 GCA_964481505.1 uncultured Planctomycetaceae bacterium
GTCATCGCGTTCAACACGAAGTCCGCACACCGCTGCATTTCGGGCTTGAACGCCGAATCCGCACTGACACTGGGGATACGCAGGAAGTCGAACAGTTCGTCCAGCGCTGTTTGCTGGTTGGTTGCTACATGTTGAAGAACGTTGTCCACGACTGGAGATCCTGATGCCAAAAGAAACGCGGGGAATTGTGGGCACATTCGCCACTCTGTCGCCACTCTGCCCGCTTGCTGAAGTTCGCGGATTGTAGCGTAGAATTGCGAGCAATTGGGGAGGGCGCCCGATGGCCTCTTCAAAAATTAGCGAAGTCCGCTTTGGCGCCGAGAAAATGAAGTACCGGCGGCATGATTGTCTTCCAGATCCGTCGACATTGCCGCGCCGCTGGCTGAGTCTGAGCACGATCAGGCTGAGGCGGCATGACTTTCGAAAGTTGGTCACATCTGTCACGATGTAGTCCGGCGTGGTGTTTCTCCTGATTAATGCGAGGCGACAATGGCATTTCGATTTCATGTGTTAACTGCAGCAATGTTTGCAATTTCTTTAATGCGGTCGTTGCATGCCGCAGAGGCGCCGCCAAATTTCATTGTGATCTTCTGCGACAACCTCGGCTACGGAGATATCGAACCGTTTGGTTCTAAGGTCAATCGCACGCCCCACCTGAATCGAATGGCGGCAGAAGGTTGCAGGTTCACTCACTTCTACGTGACGGCTGGAGTTTGCACGCCGTCACGAGCTTCGATCATGACCGGCTGCTACTCTCAACGCGTCGGTATGCACGACAACCCGCGTGACGGTCACGTTCTGCGCCCGGTTTCGCCGTATGGAATGCATCCCGATGAAATCACGGTAGCCGAGGTACTGAAATCTCAGGGCTACGCGACCGCGGCTTTTGGCAAGTGGCATCTGGGAGATCAGCCTGACTTTCTGCCGACAAAGCAGGGCTTCGATTACTACTTCGGTATTCCGTACAGCGACGACATGACTCGCGAAGTCGGACTGCGAATCGGCGATCGACTGCAGGGAAATAGCTGGCCGCCGCTGCCGCTGATGCGAAACACTGAAGTCATCGAAGCTCCCGCGGATCGTGACATGCTGGCACAACGCTGCACAGAAGAAGTCTTAACGTTCATTGAACAGAATCAGTCGAAGCCGTTCTTTATCTACTTTCCTCAGTGCATGCCGGGCAGTACGAAAACTCCCTTTGCCAGTCCGGCATTCAAAGGAAAAAGCACGAACGGCCCGTGGGGAGATTCCGTCGAAGAAATTGATTGGTCCACCGGTCAGGTGCTCGACAAACTGGCCGAACTGAAGATCGACGAACGCACGCTGGTGATCTGGTTGTCCGATAACGGCGCACCGATGTCGCCCAGTATGGAAGGAGATCTGCGCGGCAGTAACCGTCCACTGTATGGACGCGGTTATACAACGTCCGAAGGTGCGTTTCGTTCGCCGACGATTATGCGCTGGCCCGGGCGGATCAAAGCGGGAACGACTTGCACGGAACTGGCGACAACGATGGACCTGCTGCCAACGTTTGCAAAACTTGCCGGAGCTGCAATCGAACACAAAGTTGATGGGCATGACATCAGGCCGTTGATTGCCGGCGATCCAAATACACGATCACCATACGAATCGTTCTATTATTATTACCGAGACCACTTCAGGCGGTTCGCAGTGGACCGTGGAAGTTGTTTGTGCCGCTGAAATCCTTTATTCGCCATCCGCATTTTAAGGCTGGCAAATCGGACAAACCACTTTTGTTTAACGTGGAAACTGACATCGCTTCTGCAAACAATGTGGCTGATGAAAATCCGCAGATCGTGGAACGACTGCTCGCAATCGCCGAAGAAGCACGCCGTGATCTGGGAGACCAGGGAGTCGCCGGCGCCGGTCAGCGTGCTGCCGGAAAGATCTCGTCCGCACCGCAGCCGGTCCGTTAACCTCCATTCGTTTTCTCCAATTCACTGAAGTCGATCATTGTGAAACTCCAACTCGTCCTCGCGGCACTTTCCGTCTTCTTCTGCCACTACTCTTCGAGCAACGCTGCGCAGAAAAAGCCAAACGTTTTGTTGATCTGCGTTGATGATCTGCGGCCGGAACTCGCGTGCTTCGGTGTTTCGTACATTCAATCTCCCAACATCGACAGACTGGCTTCAAAGGGACGCATCTTCCGAAGCCATTACGTGCAGGCGCCGACCTGTGGAGCTTCTCGATACGCTCTGCTGACCGGGCGATATCCGAAAGGCGGAAACAACGTTCTTTTTGAACGCGCTGCGGAGATGAAGTCGAAGCCGGATTCGGTTAGCCCCAGCATGCCAGCCTGGTTTCGACAGCAGGGTTACACCACAGTGTCGGTCGGCAAAGTCTCTCACCACCCCGGCGGGCGCGGAGGAAATCGGTGGGACGATGATTCACAAATGGAAATGCCGAATGCCTGGGATCGACATTTGTTGCCAGCAGGAGCATGGAAAGATCCGCGGGGCTGGATGCACGGCTTGGCAAATGGAGAAATTCGTATCGACGCAAAGAAGCGTGGAGGCGGAGTCGAGATGGATGTCTTTCAGGCCATTGAAGGCCCCGATTCCATCTATCCGGACGGAATTTCCGTCGACCAAGCCTTGCGACAAATGGACGCGCTGACTGCGGATGGCGAC
>CAYZYB010000981.1:0-2651 GCA_964481505.1 uncultured Planctomycetaceae bacterium
CTTTCGGTATCGTCTGTGGTTGCGGAGAGACATCTCCAGAGGATGTTTCATTCACTGGTCTCGAAATCTCGTCTTCCGCATCGGATATCACGTTCAAGGATAACGTCAATTCCAACACCGACGCTCCAAAGGGACTCGACGAACTTGTCTTTGTGGATTCGCAGGGCAACAACGTGGAATTCAGTTCGTATCTGGGTCAGAAGCACGTTGTCCTGGTGTTTACAAAAGGCTTCGCGGGAGGCAGACTTTGCCCGTTTTGTACAACACAAACGTCTCGGCTGGTCTCAAACTACAAAAAATTCCAGGAGCTGAATACGGAAGTTCTTGTCGTCTACCCGGGCGACAGAAACTACCTCAACCAGTTCATTTCCGCGGCAACGAAAACGGAAAAAGAACAGGTGGATCAGGTGCCGTTTCCCGTGCTGCTCGACGAAGAACTGAAAGCCGTCAACTACTTCAACATTGCATCCAGCCTGGCGCACCCGTCGACCTTCATTATCGATATGGACGGAGCCGTGAAGCTCGCGTACGTCGGTGCCGACGAAACGTCCGATCGCCCGTCCGTCTTAGCAATGCTGAGAATCCTTGAGCAGGCGGAAAACGAACGATTGTCCGGGAAGCCGTGACGATTGGATTTTGTAGATTTTTGCCCCGAATTACCGCACCTGGTTTCGTAGTGTTGGCAACGAGTTGTGCCGGAATGCCGGCACCGCAATCGCTGGTGGTCCTGCAGGAAATCGCTACAATCTATGCCTGCGTTTGCAGGTACTCAACACGGATACCAAGATGCTCATAAATCGATGTCTCGTCGCACTTTTTCTATCAATTTGTATCGTGGGGTGTACCGAGTCTTCACCTGAAAGCGAAGGATCCAGCGCCGTCGACACAGGATCGCTCTCAAATGCGACTGAGCAGGATTCGACAGCAATTTCGGATGCGAACAAGTCACAGGAATCAGTTGCCGCTCCCGACAAGCCAGCTTCCTCGAATCCAATGGGCAATATGATGGCGGTGCCCAAACCGGAAGACATCGTCTTTAAGGAAGACGTCACTTCCAACGCCAAACTCCCCGCACAGCTTGATGACCTGGTCTTCGTGGACAAAGATGGAAATCGAGTGCAACTGGATTCGTATCTGGGCAGCAAAAACATCGTGCTGGTATTTACGGAAGGATTTTCTGGCGGAATGCTTTGTCCGTTTTGCAAGACTCAGACGGCACGCCTGGTGAACAACTACGAAAAGTTCGAGGCGCTCGATACGGAGGTGATTGTTGTTTATCCCGGAGGTACGGAGCATCTGGGCGAATTCATCGAAGCCGCCACAAAGACGGAAAAAAAGCAAGTCGACCGCCTGCCGTTTCCCGTCGTGCTGGACAAAGAACTTAAGGCAGTTGGCTACTTCAACATTGCGTCGAACCTGGCTCACCCTTCAACATTCATCATCGACAAAGACAAAAATGTCAGACTGGCCTACGTCGGCGCAGATATGACGGCTGACCGCCCCTCGGTAGCTGCTATGCTTCGAATTCTGGAAGCGAGCCGTGATCAAGACGAAACGAAAAATTAAGAACCACCGGTCAGCAACGCTTCCGGTTTCCCCGAATCCAACATGCCTGATACTGCTGACAACGCCGCTCGCTTTCTGGAAGTTGCCGTCAAACATCAGTTGTTGACGGAAGCACAAGCGGCTGAAGTCAGCGATCACGCACTTCGGAAAACCATCCATCCATCCGATGCGGCTTTGGAAACATCGGCGATGGCTCCGTGGAGTGTCGATGCAACAAAGCTGCTGATGTTTCCACGCGAACTCGCGCCGGACTACGAACTCACCGGACTGCTGGGTCGCGGTGCAGCAGGAATGGTGTTTCGCGCAAGGCAGGAATCGCTTGATCGAGACGTGGCGTTAAAAACCATCAATCTGCTGGGGCGCGGTTCGTCCAGTTTGAATGAGAGTCGTATCCAGCAGGAAGCACAGTCCATCGCAAAACTGCAGCACCCAAACATCGTGGTGGCTTATGACAGCGGCTTCCATCAGGGCCGTTTTTGCATCGCAATGGAACTTGTCGAAGGCCGATCACTGGACAACCTGCTTGAAACGGAAGCTCCGCTGGACGAAGGCATGACGTGGAAAATTATCCGCCAGGCGGCCGCGGGACTCTGCCATGCCAATCGTAACGGGATCATTCATCGTGATATCAAACCCGGCAACATTCTTCTTGGAGAACCACCGGCAGGCATTCCGCACGATCCGAATGTGCCGTTCGTGAAGCTCGTCGACTTTGGCCTTGCGCTGGATGAATTTCGCGAGAAAGAAGACCGCCTAACGGTCACGGGCGCGACACTGGGAACACCGGCGTACGTCGCTCCGGAACAACTCCAGAGCACCAGCGTCGATTGCCGCGCCGACATTTTCTCACTTGGTGCGACGGCATTTCACATGCTGACTGCCGCGGCACCGTTTGCGGGGCAGTCGCCGATGAAAGCGATTCTTCAAAAAACGATCGGTGATGAATCCTGGCGCGATACGCTGCCCGATACAGTGTCTCCGGCATCCGTGCAGTTGATCCAGGACATGACAAACGCGGATCCTGACTCACGAATTGCTGACTATGAAACGCTAATTCAGCGTGTTGATGACTTTGACGCCAATGC
>CAYZYB010000982.1:0-2651 GCA_964481505.1 uncultured Planctomycetaceae bacterium
GTCAGGATTTGCTGCATATGCTGCTGAGGTTCTTTGAAGCATTGCGGGCAGGATTCGCCGGCAACGTACGATGGCAGCTTCTGGTCGTCTGGTGAAACAACGGCCTGACAGATGAAGCACTGAGTATGCTCGGTTTCCTGAAGCATTGGATCAACGGCAACGCGCTGATCGAAAACGAAACAGTCTCCATCGTAGTGTTCGCCGCCGCATTCTTCGAAGTACTTCAGGATGCCACCGTCGAGCTGATACACTTTGCTGAAGCCGGCCTGTTCCATAAAGGGCCCTGCTTTTTCGCACCGGATGCCGCCCGTGCAGAACATGACGATCGGTTCGTCTTTCATTTCTTCCGGCAGTTTTGCGACAGCATCCGGAAAGTCGCGAAAGTTGTCGACCTTCGCCGGAATGGCGTCGCGGAAGGTTCCTACTTCCACTTCGTAATCGTTGCGTGTGTCCAGAAGGTGAAGCTTGCGCCCTTCGTCCAACCACTTCTTCAGTTCCTGCGCAGGCAGCTTCGGTGACGTGCGTTGAATTGGGTCGACGCCGTCAATGCCGAACGCAATGATTTCCTGCTTGATCTTAATCAGCATGCGACTGAATGGCTGATAATTGCTGAAGCTCTCTTTGACGGGGAGATCTGCAAATAGCTCGTCCTGCTTCAGAAAGTTCACCAAAGCGTCCACACCGTGCCGCGCACCGGCGATGAACAGGTTGATGCCTTCCGGGCTTAGCAGGATCGTCCCACGAAGCTGGTGCTCATCCACGACTTCACGCAGTGCCTGGCGGCGTTGTTCGAGATCCTTCAACGCCACAAACTTGTAAGCCGCGATGTTGACGTGTGTTGTTGTCGATTCTTCGACTTCAGGCATGGTTCTGTTGAGCTGCAGTTCAATGACGTTAAGACCAGTCAGCGGCAGGATACACGTCAGATTATTCACAGCAAGATGTGAGCAGGCAATAACCGAATTGCCACCGGAAAGTCTCAACAGCGAATGATGACGTTCCGCCGTCGTGGTGCCTGGACAGCAGCGAAACGCGGCCTAAAATACGTCCACGGCAATTTTTGTCATTGAATGAAACTCGGAGTGCGAAAATGAAGATTCAGTTTCTGCTTGTCACCACATTGGTCTGGCTGTCAACCGCCGTTTACGCAGCGGAGAAGACTGCTGTTACGTTAGGCGTTGATTCGTTGACACTTGGTATTCCCGGCAATGGTCCACTGACCGTGGCTGAGGCAGAAGCGTGGCTCTCGGATGCAGGCAACCACGCGGAGCTCGAAGTTTCTTTGCCTCTGGGGATGAGCCTTGGTCAGAATCAGTTGAAAGGCCTGCAGAAAAATCCGCTGACGCGAGCGAAAATCGAACTTGGGCGGCAGCTGTATTTCGATACGCGATTGTCGGGCGACAATACCGTGAGTTGTGCATCCTGCCATCATCCGCAAAACGGATATTCACGACATACTGCCTTCGGTGTCGGCATCGAAGGCCAGGAAGGCGGCCGCAATTCGCCGGTCAGCTACAATCGCATCCTGAGCGACCTGCAGTTCTGGGATGGTCGAGCAGATTCGTTGGAAGCTCAGGCCGTCGGTCCGATTGCGAATCCTATTGAAATGGGTAACACCCACGAAAAATGTGTCGCAACCCTGAAGGCGATTCCGGCCTACCAGGTTCAGTTCGATAAGGTCTTCGGCGATGCCGGTCTGACCATCGACACAGTGGGAATGGCCATCGCGAGTTTCGAACGCGCCATCGTGACGGGACCAACTCCGTTTGACTATTACGAGTCGCTGAAGAAGTTTACGGACCTGGATCCGGAAGACCTTGCAGATCTGAAAGAAGACGATCCGGACATCTACGCCAATTATTTGACGCTTCAGAAGGACGTCGCCGCTCATCCCATGTCAGAAAGTGCAGTTCGCGGTCGAAACCTGTTCTTCAGCAAAAAAGTCGGTTGTAGTGCATGCCATGTGGGTGCAAATCTGACCGATGAGCTGTACCACAATCTTGGCGTCGGAATGGATGCTGCCAATCCCGACCTTGGACGATTCGAAGTCACCAAAGTCGAAAAGGACAAGGGGGCGTTCAAGACCCCGACCATTCGCAACGTGGCAGATTCCGGGCCTTACATGCACGACGGCAGTATGGCGACTCTGGAAGAAGTTGTGGAGCACTACAATAAGGGCGGAACGCCCAACAAATGGCTCAGCGAAAAAGTGACTCCCTTAAAGCTGACGGCTCAGGAGAAGCTGGATATCGTGGAATTCATGCGGGCGTGTTCTGGCTCCTTTCCATCGGTTGCCACCGGACGGCTGCCGGAATAGCCCTGCTGTTTCCGCAAATTTCGCTCGATACACTCCTTACGCGCAAGAGTAGCGCAAAGACAGCGCAAGCGTGCGACACATGATCGTGTTGTGTATCGGTATGCTGTCACGCCCCGTTATTCTACGGACGCTTGGGTAGAATAGGCTGACGTTGTCACTAATTCGGGCTTTAACGACTGCGATCGGGGAAATTGACTGTACTGATTGATTCGGTTTTGACGACCTGATCCGAGTAGGGGCCATCTGGTCCATTTACACCGGAGTTCAGAAGAGCGTCATGCACAATCTGCGTCATTCCCAAGCTAATCAAAGCGAACGCCATGTGCGCCTGCAC
>CAYZYB010000983.1:0-2651 GCA_964481505.1 uncultured Planctomycetaceae bacterium
CTTCGCCATAGATCGAAGCTAAGTGCCTTGCAGCGGGAGCAGGATCGGGCAGGACCGGCCAGCGAATACGATATACGTGAAAGGCGTCGCACCTGGCAATCACTGTTGAGTCATCAAGCGGACCGGCATCGAAAGGAGTGTGAGCTTCGACTCGTTGGTCACGAATCCCCAGCATGTGAGTGAGACGATCTCGATTTGGCTGAATTGAGTCTTGAAAGGCCTGCGGCGAGGTGGTGTCGTAGTTCCAGAACGTGCCGCGTTCTGCCTTTGCAACCGCGATTTGATTCAGCAGAAAACGGTCAATGCCATCGACCATCTGTGATGCGATGTCGCCATCCATTTTTAACGGGAGTGTATTTGAGGGCATCTGCCCACAGACGACACCGCCTATAAGCAGCATCACGATACAAACACGCGCGTAGACCGGAAAAGGCATGGGGAATGCAATCAGCAAAGAAGGAAGTCGTGCCAAAGTACGTCTTCCATGTTGGCTGATTCACAGTCGGAATCCAAGCGTGGCCAGGTTGGAACGAGGCACAAGCGAAATCCTCGGGGTTCCTTCGCGAGCTCAGTCCAATCTCAGCCACCCATTTCACAGGCAACAATTCGTGACTACACCCATTCGCAGGACTCCGCTACACGTTAAGCACAGGTTGGTCGCCGATGGATGCGAAAGTTGTGTCACCAACAAACAGGCAACCAGCGTTCGGATGCTTCCCCTGCTGCTCCGCCTCCATGTGTTCAACGGCAGTCGTCAGTACGAGCTTCACGCTTCCGTCAACTTCAATCAATTGCGGACAGGTGACTCGCGGCGACCCCGGACAAGTCCAGACCGCTTCAAGTTCACCGGAAGCGAGGCCGTACTGTCGCGCAGCGCCGGCTTCCGGATCGCCCGGATCGTATAACGCGACAATCAGGCTGTTGCCGTCAGGAGTCACCAACATACCATCCGGAAAGACTTCTTCTGACTGCAGATCGACGATCACTTCCGGTTCGGTGACAGTTCCTGACACCAGATCGAGCGAACAACGAGTGATTGTTTTGGACGGGGAATCAATGTCGATCAGAGTTAGCGTACCGTCGGCATTCTTCTGGACAGCTTTGCCATTCGAACAAATTTGATCACTGCGGAGTTGCGTCATCGCGCCATCCGGGCGTCGCAGATAGAGCCCCGCTTTTTTCGTTTTGAATTCGAGTTCCTTGCAGCCAAAGATCAGATGGTCTGCAAAGACAACTCCATCGTTAATTATGGTGTTATCAACTTTGTTATCGATGTCGGCATTTAGCTCCGCCCAACTTCCGTCGTTTAAATCGAACAGTCCGACCGTTCGTTCGACGCCGCAAACGAAGACACCCGGCCTGGACGTCGGAAATGCGAATCCGGGACGCCCAGGCAGTTCGAAAGACTGATTTGTACCACTGGAGAGATCCAGAATATTAACCGAGCCAACTGTAGAATCACCGCCGTGCTGGATTCCCACCCAGCTCATTTTTCCGTTCGGCAGCGAATAGGGGCCTTCTGGTAAAAAACGAAGGGCGTCGGTTTCCGGACGAAACAGGACGCGGCATTCCGTGGTCTTCGGCATTGTGTCGTCTATCCTTTTGAATTGAGTGCCGACAGCGCATGCATCGCTGCCTTCTGTTCTGCTTCCTTTTTGCTGCGACCCCATGCCGCTTCGAACTGTTCGTCGCCGATTTCAACCGCCACTTGAAATTCCCGAGCGTGATCCGGGCCACGCTGTTCGATGATGACGTACTTCGGAACAACGCTGCCGTCACGCTGCGTTTCTTCCTGCAGCATGCTCTTGTAGTTTTCCGTATCCGCTTCGCCACAGCCGTCGAGTTCCGGCTTGAAGGCTTTCAGAATGAAATCGCGAGTGGGTTGCAGCCCGCCATCGAGGTAGACAGCGGCAATGATGGATTCGACGAGGGCCGCCTTAAGCGAATCCGGAATCGACTGCAGTCCCTTACCGACAAAGATCAACTCCTGCAGCCGCAACCGTTCGCCAACCTGAGTACAAACCGTGCGACTCACCAGATGTGACTTCAACTGTGTCAGTTGGCCTTCGCGCTGTTCGGGGTAGCGATGGAAGATATGTTCGCAGATCACCATTCCCAACAATGAATCGCCCAGAAACTCCATGCGTTCGTTGCAGTCGAGCCGAGTTGATGCAATGGAACTATGCGTCAGCGCACGTTCAAGAACTGCGCGGTCCTGAAACGAATAGCCAATTCGTTCTTCGCATTCGATCAGAATCTTTTGCCGGTCTTCGTCGGTGGTGGGGGAATCAGAGGTGGTATGGGACACGAGGATCTTCGGTAGGATGTTGAACAGTCACAGAACTGGTGGGCGTCGGAACCCGGTGCATTGCAGCCCATATAGTAAGAATCTGGCGGCAATGATTGAAGAAGGACCCGCAAAATATGCCGTCCACAGGCCTTTTTCTCCTGAGCGAAAAAAGAAAGTCGAGATTTCGCCGGGGAATTCTCCGTCCCGGCAACCTGTTTGATGATGCCGGTGGGCGGCCGAAAGCCTGCCTGCCGGTCGAAACCACGATCACTTCGCGAAGGAGAACTGTAAGATGAAAAGTAACCGTTGGCCTCTTTTCACTGTATTGGCAGCAGCAACATTGTCAGCCGCTGGGTTGCTT
>CAYZYB010000984.1:0-2648 GCA_964481505.1 uncultured Planctomycetaceae bacterium
GCGATACATCATGGGAATTGATGCAAGTGCGAAAGCAGCGGCCACGCCCCAACGGACAAGCAGTCCACGATCAGACAGTGATGCTGACCAAATACCAATGACAACAATGGTTGCCCCGATCATTCCCAACGCCGAAAACACGCTCCGGCAACGCAGCGACCAGAACACCGACACTGTCAGAATCAAAACGGGGACCAATACAAGATGGAAGATCGTGCTGACGCTTTCCAGCGGCGGCAGAGGTTCAGAGACCGTCCAAACAACAAGAAGCACGGCAACGCAGCCAATTACCGTCATGACCAGACTGCTAACTAGCGTCATGAGCATCTTGGACCAGAAGATACTCCCGGTTGATGCAGGAAACAGCCTAATCCAAATTGCTGTGCCTTCGTCCTCTTCTCCAGCAAATGCAACCGCCACCGACGCCACCATGAAGCACGCAACGATGACAATTAACACGCCCCCCATCAGTCCCACAGTGCTGGGAGCGGTAACATCGTGAAACTGGAACGTCCAATAGAATACCGCCTGCAGTGCAAGCATGCAGCCCGCCAGTGCCAGCCACAGCGAGCGTTGTGTGCGATACTCTTTCCATAGCAATCGATAAAATTGTGGACTCATGCGATTGTCCTGATTTGAAATGACTGAAACATCTTTGTTGCTTCACGACACACTATGGACCGGGCGTGCTGTTGAGAACGCCGCGAAAAGTCCTTACGGTTTCCGCTACTGCGTACGGCATCCGGCCAGGTTTCTAATCGACCCAAACGTCTTCTGGTTTCTTCTTTGGCAATCGCTCGTCCGCACTGCCTTTCAATGGATCGCTGCGATACTCCCTCAGCATCGCGAGCAGAATTTCTTCGAGGCCCGGCTTGCGAATTTGCGGTGCCGGAACGTCGAGGGAAACACAGGTTTCTTTCAGTTTGCCTTCATCCAGATTGCGAACCATCCAGATATGTTCGTGCCCAAATGGAACGTGCGCAAGGATGTCGCCAGGGATTTCTGGTGGAGTCGCCTGGTTCTCCGGGAGGCTGAGTACCACTTCCGTTGTGTCGCGTTTCAGATCGTCCAACCGTTCGACACACAGTAGGTGACCGTTGAGCAGAATCGCGACCATGTCAGCAACGCGTTCCACTTCCGACACCTGGTGGCTGGAAAGCAGCACGGTTCGGCCTTCTGCGGAAACGTCGATCATGCTTTCCAGAAACTCTCGCCGCACCAACGGGTCGAGTCCCGACGTTGGTTCGTCCAGAATCAGCAACTCAGGCTTGTGAGCCATCGAGAGTGACAACGCGACTTTCGCTCGCATTCCTTTTGACAGGTTTCCAATCTTTTGATCACCGGCGACGTCAAACTTTTGAATGAGCGTTTCGTATTCGTGCTGATAGCCGCTGGGATAGAAGCCCGCGGCAAACCAGCCGATTTCGTCGACCGTCATCCAGTCATACAGCGGCGGTTGATCGGCGACATAGCCCACGCGACTGCGGATCTCCAACGCGCAGGAAGAACTGTTCATGCCAAGTACTTCGAGGTGGCCGGAGTCTGGGTTGTCGAGTCCGAGCAGCAATCGAATGGCGGTGCTCTTGCCAGCGCCGTTGGCACCCAGAACAGCACAGACGACGCCTGGAGGAATGTCGAGCGACACGTTGTCCAGGGCCATCGTTTTGCCGAAACGCCTGGTGACGTTCTTTAAGCGGATCACTGGTGTCATCGGATTACCCTTTTCAAATACTGCGGATACGTCTTGCGCAAATACGTCGTGCGCTGACGCGACAGGAAAGTTGAGTTAGCTGTTTTTCTGAGACAGTTGTCCCCATTCGTCGTCTACCAAAGTACGAATCTCATCTACCGAAATTTGATTCTGCAAAGCTTCCTGCAGCACCGACCGCAATCGTTCACGAATCATTTCCAGCCGACTGCGTTTACAAATTTCGGGGGCTGCTGATGCAACAATCAGCCCGGTTCCACGGATGGAATCAAGGACGCCCTGTTCCTGCAGGTCGCGGTAAGCGCGAGCGACTGTATTGACATTCACAGCCGTCTGAGTCGCCAGGTCTCGAACAGACGGCACCCGTTCGCCGATCAGCAGCGAGCCATTGGCCACGGCAAATTTCACCTGCCGCTCGATCTGTTCGTAGATGGGAATACCGTTTCCGGCGTCGATGTGACAAATCATGCCTGACTCCGCACTTGTGTAATACGCAACTATCACACTAGTGGGCCATCCCTGGCTCGTCAATGAGTTTTGCCAGGAATCTGTCAGTTCTCTCGAATCCGCGCATAAAAAAAGCTGCGGACCATAATCCGCAGCTTTCTGAATTCACGATTTGTTCTGAGTGAATTACTTCTTCGCAGGAGCGATTTGTCGCAGTCGTGCGCCACTTCGCTTAGCGAAAAGCTCTTTGCTGCCATCTTCGCCCAATCGCACACCAACACGCGTTGGTTTGTTGGTTTCCGGGCAAATCAGCTGGCAATTTGACGCGTCAACGGGCAATTCCATGTGCAACCGGCCACCCTGCGGGCTCTTCGGATGTCCGCGTTTGACGTGCTTATGCACTTTGTGGACACCTTCGATGACCACTTTGCCCTTTTTCAGGTCAACGGACAGCACAGTTCCGCGGGTTCCTGCGTCATCACCAGCGATGACT
>CAYZYB010000985.1:0-2648 GCA_964481505.1 uncultured Planctomycetaceae bacterium
AACATTGACGGAGAGCCTGTTGTCCTGCTGAAGCGGAGTGTTTGCAGCGTGAAGCCGGAGCACCAGCCGCCAGGCCGAGAAATCCGGTCTGGCTTCTGATCACGACAGCCGTCATTATCTGCGGCTTCATCGTTTTCGAATGCTTAAGGGTGACGGAGCCGAATCAAAAACTCTGAACCGTCGCTGCTGTCCTGCAATTACCTGGTCGTGTTGACTGGTGCCTTTTTAACGTCCGAAAGTTCATCCATGGAGTGGTTTCCAATCGCTCTAACCTTTGGTGTCATCGTCGCTGCGATCGCTGGCATCATGTACTTTCGCTGGCCTGCCGACACCTGTCTATTGGCCGCGCTTTCCATATTGCTGGTTGTGGGGGCGTTTGATCCAAAAGACGGCCCCGATGATCCACAGTATGGCTTGAGTGTGGAAGAAGGGTTAATGGGTTTCGCGAACGCCGGCGTCTTAACAGTTGCCGTGATGTTTGTGATTGCTGATGGCCTGCATAGGACTGGCGCTTTTGCATGGCTTGGCATGCGCCTGCTGGGGAAGCCCAACGGCACAACGTCCGCGCAACTCAGAACGATGATTCCCGCCGCTCTGTTGAGCGCGTTTTTGAATAACACGCCGGTCGTGGCGTTGATGATGCCGATCATTTCGGACTGGTCACGGAAGCATCGCATTTCTGTCAGCCATCTCTTCATGCCGCTCAGTTATGCGGCGATTCTGGGCGGCATGTGTACGCTGATCGGCACCAGTACCACGATTGTCGTCAACAGTCGGCTCGAAACAGGCCTGACGATGTTCGAACAGGCATGGGTTGGATTGCCGTGTTTGATCCTGGGGATTGTCTTCATCGTGTTGTTCACGCGGCGATTGCTTCCGGAACGACAGCCAGCCTTCACCGGAAGTGAAGATCCACGAGAATACACGGTGGAGATGGAAGTCGAAGCGTCCAGTCCATTGGTGGGAAAAACGATCGAAGCGGCCGGACTGCGTCATCTGCCCGGAATGTACCTGATGGAGATCGACCGCGGCGGTCACGTGCTTCCCGCGGTGAGTTCTGAAACGCTGCTGCAGGCGAATGACCACCTGGTCTTTGTCGGTGTGGTGGAATCGGTCGTCGACGTTCAGAAAATCCCAGGTCTGAAGCCTTCTACCGACCAACTGTTTAAGCTCGACAGCCCCAGATCGCATCGGTGCCTGATGGAAGCCGTGGTGTCGACCAGCTATCCGTTTTTGCGTCAAACCATTCGCGAATCGAAATTCCGCACGCACTACAACGCGGCAATCATTGCCGTCAATCGTGATGGTGTTCGATTGCCCGGAAAGATCGGTGACATTCGGCTGCAGCCAGGCGACACGTTGTTGCTGGAATCGAACGCCAACTTTGCGGTACGACAACGCAATTCGCGGCACTTTTTTCTGGTCAGCGAAGTTCAGGATTCCGCTCCTGTCCGTCATGAAAAAGCCTGGATAGCCCGACTGGTCCTGCTGGCGTTTGTGATTACGGCTTCCATATTCGGAGCGAACGGTTTTAGGCATTCCCTGCTACTGGCTGCTCTGCCCGCAGCGATGTTGATGATTATGTTCCGCTGTACGCAAGCCGCCGCCGCGCGACGATCGATCGACTGGAGCGTTGTGATCGTCATGGCGGCTGGCATTGGTATCGGGCGAGCGATGACAGCCACTGGTGCGACGATGGTGGTGGTTGATTACCTTCGCACGACCATTGCTGCAGTCGGTGGCGGTAACCTGTTGATGCTGACGGCAATCTACACTATGACCGTTGTGCTGACGAACATGATCACTGCCAAGGCTGCCGCGATGCTGGTTATAGAAATCGCGTTGGCAGCGGCTGCCGCGATGGACATAAATTCGGCTCCACTGATCATGGCGGTCATCATGGGCGCGGCCGGAAGCTTTGCGACACCGTTCGGCTATCAGACCAATATGATGGTCTACGGCCCAGGCGGCTATCGCGCTTCTGACTACCTGCGTCTGGGGATTCCGCTGAGCGTGCTTGTCGGGATCGTGACGGTGATTGTGACACCCTACGTCTGGCCGTTCTAAAATCCCGCCCGCGATTTCAGCTTGATTCGATGACGCCATGCTGGCTTCCAGCTGTGCGATCCACTCACCGCACAGCTACGGATGGTGACTGAAGGCCGCGGTTTTGAAAACCCGCGATTCGATGACAGCGTCCACTTCGCCGGGCCATCCGGAGAACCTACCCGACGGACGTCATTGATGTCCGTAACTGACGTGCGCTGTTCCGTTAACCGCGGTTGCGCCGGTTAGCAGGGCGTGGAAATTCACAGTTTTCGTATTCGCTGCCTATCTGCGGCGGCATACGAGCTACTGTTCAACAATGGGAAAACCCTACACGGCGGTATCCGAACGGATTTCGTCCAGTGTTAGCTAAGACTCTTATTCTTAGAGATTCGCGATAAAATCATGTCCGATAGTTCTGACAATTCGCCAAAGCAGGACGGCCACGTTGCCGCAAATGCCGGCGTTGTTAAGGACAGACGATCCGATTCTTCGGTCGCCAGAAGACTGTGGCAGCAACGACAGCAGTCGTCAGCAATCACTACGGCAGCTGTAATTATTGCTGCCGGTAACTTCTTCACGTTGGTTACGCTGCCCTGGAC
>CAYZYB010000986.1:0-2648 GCA_964481505.1 uncultured Planctomycetaceae bacterium
CATTGAAATATTGGAACTCAGGGAAGACCCCGGACGGTTCAGCATTGAATTCGATAGAAGTTGCTGGCTGGCCTGTCTGTGTGACTTGAACTGGGGCTGATTGTAGCTTCCATCGGAATGGGGCGGTGTTTCTGTACGCACGAGAAAGGCTGTTGCTGATGCACGCAGGGATAAGCTGAGAAGATTCAGCGGCTGCAGCATTTACGACAACGGCCGCCGCACGTCTGGAATCGGGGGAGTTGGCGAGGATGATGCGAGACCATGCTAAAGCTTCGGTGACTCGACCGAGTTCGAGGGTGAGTTCAGCACAGCGTTCCATTTCCGCTCGAGCGGGTTCTCGTTGTAACAAATTTGAAACCATCCCAATAAGTTCGGTCAGTTTTTCAACGACTTTGCTGAGACGTGTTGCTTCTTTCTCATCTCCACTTCGCTTCAATGCCTGTGACAACCGAAAAAGAGCATCTTTATGCGTTGGGTCAATTTCACACGCACGTATGAAACATGTGATCGCTACTTTCTCGTCACCAAGTTGAGCAGCGTGACGACCGCGAATAAACCATAGATGCGGATGATCTTCGTATTGTGAGGCGTGCAGATTATCCCATTGCTCGAATTGCCCTGGATACTTTTGCTGCAAAATCTCTGCCAGCCGAACCTGTGCTTCTGCGAGATCCGGATATTGTTCAATGATGCGTTTCAGTAGGGTTTCTGCCCGCTTTGTATTTCCAGTAGCGAATCGAATTCGGGCGACTCCAAGCGTTGCCAGAAGATCCAGTTCGTCATTCTCACATTTTTTCAGTAGTGTCTGACGGATGGGTAGGGCGGCAGACATATTTCCCAAAAGCATCAGCGTATCGAGCGTGAACGCGTCATTTTCTAGCTGCCAGCTGAGATGTGGCAGAGTTTCCCAACGTCTTCCCTGCTGGTTGAGTACTCTGATCAGGAGATCCCGCGCGACGCCCTGGTTCGGGGACTGCTTCAGTAACTGCAGCAGCAGTTGTTCGGAGCGCACAAGGTTTAGCGGTTCACGTTCGGAATTTAGTTCTGCGAGCCGATAGACGTTACTCAGATCGGTGGGGGAATTTTCCAGAATCCACTCTCGATAATGAGCCTCCCCGGCGTAGTCACTGCGAGCAGCAGCGACTTTAGCGGCCATCGTTTGCATGTTGACGTCGTTGGGGTGTCGAGAGATTCCCAGAGCGATCGTTTCGGCAGCTGCGTCAGAATCCTGTTCTGCAAGCTGACGCTCAGCGCGGGCGATTATGTCTTCAACGCTACCTATCGCAAATTGCTGCGCGAAGTGCCATCCTGTTGCGACGAGTACGGCGACAATCGTCGCGACTACCAAACGAAGTGCCCAACCGTTCATGTTGACGAACACGATTCTTAAAACGTGAGTGACGGAATTCGAAAGATGCTTCCACCCTGTACGATGGCGTAGTCCTGTCGTGTTGGAATGTCTCGGAACATCTGTTTCTGTCCGTTTGGCCAAACGACCTCCAGCAGCGAGACGGATTGTTCGTCTCCTACCCCGATGACCAGGTGCTGTTCGTTGGCTGATTCATAGCCACTGCCACTCACCACGGTACGCGTACGGACACGATCGTCCAGTGTCACGGCAACCGTTGCGCCCACTGGAATTCTCTCACCGCTGGTTCCGATCAGCTGAATGGAAATTCCGTTTCCACAATTAGTTGTTTCGTTGATGACCACCGATGCTGCCGTTGTCAGCGGCGATGCAATAAAATCTTCGTCCTGATCGTTGTCGATGTCGCACAGCGCCATGCTCCGGCCTACTGCGATTGTATTGAAAAAAGAATGGTTTTCATGATCGAGCGATTCAATAAAGCGTCGACCACGATCGTTACGCATCAACTGAGGCTTCATGGCAAACTTCGTGTTTTGATGCGTGAAGTCATCAATATGCCCATTTACGATTACGATGTCCGGCCAGCTGTCGAGGTCCGCATCCAGAAACTGAGTGGCAAATCCGAGTCGGAGAAAGCTCGGCGTTCGCAGTTCGAATTCTCTGGTCTTGTCTAGAAATAGTCCACCCGGCTGTGAATGGTAGAGCGTGTTAGAGTCTTCGTAGAAGTTTGTGACAAACAGATCTGACAACCCGTCCCCATCTACATCGTCGACAGCAATTCCCATACACGCCTGCGCTCCTCCGTCACGACTCAGGGCGAGTCCCGTTTGCACGGCCACATCTTTGAGTTGAAATTCGGGCTGTTGTTCGGGGCGGAAATGAAAATTTGCGACACCATCATTTGCGACAAAGAGTTCTGTTGCCCCGGCTCCAAAATCGGTTGCCACCACCCCCAATCCTTTACCTTTGACGTTTGCCAGCCCACAGGCCAGTGTTGCATCTTCGAATCCTCCCTTACCGTCGTTCAGGTAAATTCGGTCCTGGGCGCCGTCGAAGGCCGTCGGTGCACATGCTCGCTTCACCTTGTCACCGCACATTTTCGTATAGACGTCGTCGCCACTGACATAGTTTGCTTCGTAAATATCCGGCAGCATGTCGCTGTTAAGGTCGCACAAGACAGCGGAAGTCGTCCATGCCTCTGAGGCCTTTGGGCGATCATGATTCTGAACCGTGAAAGTGCCGTCGCCGTTATTGCGGTACAGTACATTAGAGCCAACAT
>CAYZYB010000987.1:0-2648 GCA_964481505.1 uncultured Planctomycetaceae bacterium
ATGGAGGGCCGGTAACGTTGATCGGAGATCTCGTAGAGCGTGAACATTATCGGACAGAATACCTGCCGCTTGGCCACTTGCCACTAGCCACTTGGCAAACCACAGCGATTGTGAAGCTTGACCGCCTGATGTTGGCGGCAAAGGAAGATTCTTACGCTAGAGACGCTGATTACGTTGAAGCTGGTCATGACGACTATCAGCTAGTGATTGATGATGAACAAGATCGGCGTTTCTCTGTGCGTTATCACGGACAACAGATTGTCCAACTTGCGATTTTGACGGAGGCTCAAACAGCGTTTGTCAGATACCGCTGCTACGCACGACTCCGAATTTTCGTGGCTCTTGCAAATACTCGGTTCATTCAAAGATATTTGGAACTCACAACAAATCAACGTTCCGAACTAGAGAAGCTGCGAGGCAAGAGTGAGGTCCTTCGCGGGGACTTGAAGCTCATGACGCTCAATCCGGAGGAACGTAAGACGAATGTGAAGGCAATGAAAGAAATTAGCGAAACGATCGATGGAGATGCTTCAGCTGTTCTATCGCCCGGGCAACGAACAATGTGGTCAGAATTGATCGCAAAAAAAGACGAACCAAAAGTTCCTGCTGATATTCCAGATCTGCAGAGTCGGAAACACAGTAGCAAGCAGGAACTGAGTCTGTTCTCTCACATCAATGAAAACATACAGACACTTAAAGTCACGGAACGTCAACAGAAACAGCTCAAGGATCTGGAGGATGTCATTCGTACAGGCCTCGCTGTCATTCGTTTTCGGCAGAATGAAATCGACGGCACGGATCAACAACACCCCGTTGATCTCGCGACAGAGTTGGTGAAGCATGCACAGGAAGTCATTTTGATTGGCATACTTTCGCAACGACAGGAACAGGAAATTCGTGAAGAGCTCGAAATTCCGTTCTACGATCACGGACACATTCCAAACCAGACCCCAATCTAAGGGCCACGACACTTTATGAGTTCTCAGGAGTCAACATCGGGAACGTTAGTGAGAAAATCCAAGTTCGTGACTGCCCTTTACCGCTGTCATAGTTTGGCTTTAAATTCACTCAATAGTGAATTCTGGAAACGACTACTGGCTACATTCGTTGCAGTGTCCGGCTTGTTGTTTCTCGACGGTCAGCTTGGACCGTTTACGCTGTACATACGACGCGTGGCTGCCCTCGCTTGTATCCTTGTCGTTGCAGCGGTCGTTCGCCGTCGTGCGACGAGTTTTATTCGCACGGACTCTCTAAAGTTGCAGGCCTGTTGCTTGGCAGCACTTGGGATATTCATGTTGCCTACGACGCAGGCCGCCCTCTTGCTTTACATCTGTGTGTTGGCGTCTTTGGCATCCATCGGGAAATCGGAAGCCGTTGTGCCCGGAGTAGTTGAAGCGTCGTTCTGTTACTTTGTTTTGGGAATGGTCAAGGATTTTCTACCCCAAGTTCGCATCGTTGAGCAGTCCATTCTGCAGACCACATCTCGATACGTGTCTGGCGCTACCGGCATTCGATTTAACGGCTCGGGTGTGGCGATTTCCCTTCCTGCAGTGTGTGTTGTGATACTGTTGTGTATTTGGCGGTGGCGGCTGTTTCGAAGAAGCGGACCACTTTGGTACCTTTTCCTATTGACCGCCGCCTGGTTCTTTCTTCTCCCACGGTGGATTCCAGCGCCCGGTGAAGGCTCGCAGGAATTGTTTGCGAGATCGGCAATCGTCAGTCTGACTATAGTCGGCCTTGGAATTCTCCCCGCCTGCACAATTCGATCGGTCACAGTAGCTGCTCCAGAGATCAATCAACGGGCTCGAAAGACACTCCTAACAATCGTGCTGGCTTCTGTTCTCTTCGCGGGCGTCGTCTCTTCCGGAGGCCCACTTGTACTGGAACCCCCGAATCGAAGTATCTTGGTACACAACAGAGGTGGATTGGACTGGAAACGTCCGGTCTTTGGAAAATTTGGGAGTTTCAGCAGTGGGATGTTTGGCCTCTTGCCGGTCTATGCCCGTGAGAATGGTTTCGAATTCGACGTACTCGATAAAGATTCGATAGAAGGCAGTGACCTGAGCAACACCCAGGTTTTGGTACTGATCAATTCGCCGAAACAATGGTCATCAGCAGAGAAGGCAGTCATCAGCGAATTTGTCAGCGACGGGGGGAGCCTGCTTGTTCTAGGCGACCATACGGATGTGTTCGGCTTAATGAAGGGATTCAATCCTTTAATAGAAGACTTTGGCATACGTTTCAAATTTGATTCAGCATACTACTCACAATCTGGATGGCGAGGTTGCTGCGCGATTTCGCCACACACAGTTACTTCGAAATGGGACTTGAAAGGACACGGAGTTGCGATTGGGGCGTCACTGGATTTGCTCCGAGAGGCACGCCCTTTACTCGTCGGACGATACGCTCATTCAGACGACGGTGTGGCCAACAACAAAATTGGAAGTTTTCTTGGAAATTATTCACTCGACGAAGGGGAAAAAATTGGGAATCTTCCCTTAGTTGCGATGGCGACTCATGGTCGGGGACGCGTCATTGTATGGGGTGACACATCGCCGTTTCAGGGGTCTGGGACAACCTCATTCCCAAAGACTGTCGGCCCGATCTTTCAATTGCTGTCGCGGAGGACCCAAGCTCTTGAGCGAACG
>CAYZYB010000988.1:0-2648 GCA_964481505.1 uncultured Planctomycetaceae bacterium
AAGTCCCATGCCTCCTCGCCAAACTCGGCATCTTGTAAAAGAGGGCGGCCCTGCGCTTCGGAAAACCGTACTGGTGATAGAAAGACAAGGGGAGTAAACTCTGACCATGATCCTTCCGGCATCCCAATCAACAAGTACCGATTCCAGCGATCCTGTTTGCACCGTAATTGCGGGGCCGAACGGTTCCGGGAAAACGACGTTTGCGCTTGTCTATCTTGATGAGGTGGCCAAGTGTCCGAACTTCATCAACGCAGATCTGATTGCCGCAAAACTGTCGCCTGGTGACCCCGATAAGTTATGGATGAAGGCGAGCCGAATTCTGTTGAACGAAGGACGCGACTTCGTGAAACGCCGCGAGTCGTTCGCTTTCGAAACAACTCTGGCAGGTCGCAGCTACCTAAGAATGACACGAGAACTGGTCGACGCTGGCTGGCAGGTTAATCTCATCTATCTTTGGCTGGCGAACGTCGATATTTCTCGCGAACGTGTGGCAGAACGCGTAGCTCACGGTGGCCACCGAGTTCCGGAGAAGTTTTTGGTACGACGCTATCCACGCAGCATCGCAAACCTGCTCGATCTGTACGCACCGATGGTTACATCGACGATTTGCTACGACAACTCTACAACAGTTCCGGAACTCATCTTCACAGAATCAGAAGAAGGGCGAACAATCGCCAACCCGGATTTGTTTAATGCCCTGCAGCAAGGACGGCATGCATGAATGACATCAAAAAGCAGGAAGAACAGGTTCAGCTAAGCCTGCGCAAGGCGATTCAGGACGCTCTGGAAAACAAACGGCGTCTGGGGCAGTACGCCATCATTGCCGAAGACGGAAAACCAAAGCGGATTGATCCCGGCAGCGAACGACTGCCTGCGTCCGATGAACCATCGCCGGAATAACCTCGGCTACGTTTCAGGGATGATCCGCGCTTTTGCACGACGCAGATTGCTTAACAGTCGTGGCAGATAGAACGTTTGCGGATTCACAGGTTCATCCGGCTGAAAGTTCTTCAGGTCGCGAGAATGTTCACTGAATTCGGAAGGCGAAAATGACCAGCCTTCGACTTCGGCCCAACCGAAAACGATCGTGATTTTGTTGCCATTCTTTTCGCAACCCAGCCAGCGAGTAAACTCGTCTGAAAAATCAAACGGCAGGTAGAAAATATTCTTCCCCTCGCTGGCAATAATGGTTTCTATCCAGCCATCGATCAATCGGATCAATCCGACATCTGCAGAACATTCGTGGTCTTTATTGCGTGGATCAATGCCAAGGTAATACAGATCTCCGGATCGCACTTCGTCTCCGATCTGCACCTGAAACTGTTCGCCGTTGGTGATTTGAATGTCGGCGATAAAATTTGAAGACGTCATGCGTGAAGTTCTGTGTCGGAAATGCTGGTTAACTGTGCCACAATTCGTAATTCGCTAAACTCTTCGATCGAAATCGGTCCTTGTGGAAATGAGAGCTGGGTTGGAGCGAGGCACGAGTGGCCCCCCGGGGGTTCCTTCGCAAGCTCAGTCCAACCCCGGCCATCCTTAGACGCTGTGTACTCTCGACATTGTGTACTCTCATTTGGGCAAGGAGTTATTTAGTCTAGCTGCAAACGGTCCGCGACCGAATGGTGCTGGTTCACATTTACCGCTTTTTCCACTGTCTTGCCTTCTTGTTGTGAGTCACGATGTCAAAAGTTCTCTGTACTGCTCTAAGCGCCGAAACAGGACCTCACTTTGAATTGCTAAAGCAGGCTGGCTTTGAATGCAATGTTGTTTCGCGCGATGTTGACTTGTGGGTGGAAGACGACTTTATTCCGCTGTTGACGGGCTATTCTGCCATGATCGCGGGTTCCGAACCAATCTCCGCCAGAGTGCTGCAGGCATGTCCGGACTTGCGTGTGATTTCGCGCGCTGGCGTTGGCTTCGATTCTGTCGACCTTGCGGAATGTGACAGGCTGGGAATTGTGCTGGCAACGACACCGGGCTGCAATCATCATGCCGTCGCCGAACACGCCATCGCTCTGCTGATGTCTGTTGCTCGCGGTTTGCCAACGGCAGATCACGGCGTCAGAAACTGCGCGTGGACGCGCACGCCACGTCCGCGAGTGCAGGGCAGTACGCTGGGGTTGGTGGGACTCGGACGCATCGGCCAGGCAACCGCGACCCGCGGCATTGGACTGGGGATGAACGTCATCGCCTTCGATCCTTTCGCTCCAACTGACTTTGTGAAGGAACACGGCATTGAGCTCGTCACACTCGACGAACTCTACACTCAGTCCGACTACGTTTCTCTGCACGCTCCAGTAACAGAAGAAACAGCAGGCATGATTAACACCGCATCGATCGCAAAGATGAAGGATTCGGCTGTCCTTATCAACACGGCTCGCGGCGGCCTCGTCAACGAAGCAGACCTATGCGAAGCACTGGCCACGGGAAAACTTCGGGGAGCCGGTCTGGACGTCTTCGAAGTCGAACCACTACCGCCCGACAGCCCGCTGATCGGAATGAGGAACGTCATGCTAAGCGATCACATCGCCGGCATGGACTGCGAATCTCACGACGACACGTGGCAGATGGGCGCGGATACGATCATCCAGCTAAAGAACGGCAACTGGCCGGCGGAACGCATTCAGAACATGCAGCAGGTCACCGAC
>CAYZYB010000989.1:0-2644 GCA_964481505.1 uncultured Planctomycetaceae bacterium
GGTGATCGCAGTGCGCTCAACAGCTATTTCTCGATCAGTCGCTTCGAGTTTTTGTACCCATTCCTGTGGATCGAGTTCGGGATCAAGAAACGCCTCATTAATGTCTGCGCGGATAACCCCACTCTCGGCGACTTCAGAACTGACGTTCGTCTTAGCTTCCGCCTTTGAAGTTTCCAGTACCTTTGTCGAAGCGACTGACAACACAGGCACAGTGCGGCGTGAAGTGACTTCATCGTCGTCTGCTGGTGTTGTGATGACCTCTGATTCGTCTTCGTCTTTGTCTTCCACAACGGAAGGCGTGATGAGCTCAGTTGTGCTGGCTCCAAGTCCCAATGTTGATGATTCCGTGGACATGGTCGTTTTGTCGGATTCGTTAGTGTGTTTCTGCTCCGGGTCGACTTTTACCGGCTGCTCTTTAGCGTCGGTTTCTTTGGGAACCGCTTTGGTGTCCTGAGGAATCTGACGCAGCTCGAGCGTCTCGGTGTCATCAGTGTCCGCCGATGATTTTGAGGTGAGCGTTTTCTTCGCCTCGGTTTTGCCAGGAACCGCTGGCGGCACTGTCTTCACGGCATCTGTCGTCGCAGCAGATTCAGTTGTGGCTTCTTTCTCTTCTGCGGAGCTATCGACTGCGGGGGCAAGTGGAGTCTTTGCCGGCGCCGATTCGGTGATACCTGCATTCGTGTTCTCTTCGGAAACGACAATTTCAGTTCGACGTTCCGGAGCTGTCGGCACCCACTTTTCGTCATCGCGGCTTATCGCGGCATCCATCGATTTCCGTGCGAGTACCGGCACCTTCATCGAGGCTGTCACTTTGTGCTCTTCCGGTTCAGAGGTGACCGCTGGTAGCGTCTTTACTTTATCCGGCGGATCAATCATTGCGACCTTTGTGTCGCCTGCATCATCGGTGTTCTCTTCAGCAGGTAGCTCACGAGATCTTGAGATGCCGCGTGCAGGAACGCCTCTGAGTCGCCCTTGTGGTTCTGTAAGGCGGTTGGACGGGTTCAGCATTGCTGTTCTTGGCGATTTAGGAGCCGTCGCGATTTCCGGCGCTGATCGTGGGTTAACGCGATCAAGATAGATGTTGAGAGCGTTGACTGAGTGATACAGTGGAGAGCATTTCACGAAGGACTTGCGGTTCCGCACAAGGTCGCCCGCTGTGGCTTCGATCGCTCGGCGTACCCAAAGTTCTTTGAGTTGATCCTGAGGAAGTGCGATCATCAGGAATTCCAGAATATGACCCGCACTGGCCATGCGTTTGTTGAAGTCCGGGTTGTACTGACGTCCGCGGAAATAGTTCGAAGACAGCGTACCGTTGCTGTTTTGTTGCATGCGAGCAACGTTGATGTATCTGTTGATCTTGTATTCCGCTTGCAGCCAGACACCTCTTAAAGGTTGCCCCTGACGTAGGTAAACGTTGCGAGCGTGAGCCAGAGCGAACAGGCTGTGCGTTCCGCCGCATGGGGCCGTTTTGTCCATTGGCTTGGATGTCTGCGACTGAACCAAACGCTCAATGCTCCAGACTTCGCCCTTGTAGTTTCTCCATCGAGCGTCCGGAGGCAGATAGCGACTTAGTGCCCACAGCGTCCAGGTCGGTTCGTCCTTCTCAAGGTTAAGAGACATCTTTGCATGTTCAATCATGCTTCGCATAGTGACTGGAGTACTCGCAGTGCCGAATTTACGGTCGAGTTCTACGCCGCACATCGAAAGGATTGCCAGGAACTGGTTGGCGTGCCCTTCGAAGGCGTATGGTCGACTATACGGATGAGCGCGTCCGCCGAATTTTGTTTTTTCGAACCAGTATTCGTTGTCAAAGGACTGCCCCTGTGCAATCCAGTCGAGACCGGAAATCGGCGTGCCTCGGTGCAGCAGTTGGAAGTCGTGCCGTAGCCCCAGCAGGGCGTGCATCATCTGCCATGGCGTATGTTTGTCTGTGGAGAGCATTCGTCGAGTTGTGGTGTCGACGGCTTTCTGTGCGAGCTGTACCAGTGGATCTCCGGATTCCTTGCGAACTCCCTGAGAAACGTTACGAAACGGATTGTGTTTCGTATCCACTTCCGGCAGTTCGATCTGCGGCTCTTCTTCGTCTGAATCGATTTCGTTACGATTGACGTCGTCGTGGTTGATGTCGAGTTCCGTGTCCAGTTCGTCTGACATAACAGTCAGGGAGTTGGCGACGAGAATTGGGAGCAGGAGGGCAAGTCGGAGAGAAAGTGACCGTTGCAGACGCATCTGGGAAACTCCAGGGACGTTGATGGGATCGGTGGCGATGACGTAACCGAAAGTGGAAACGTTCAATCTGATATTCGACGAGCCACCAACGAGGCTTGACGTTCTCTACATTCCGCAGAAGGCAAACATCCGTTACAACGTGATCTGTTCCGGACTGGTAATCCGGGTAATCTTTGCGGTTGCCTAACCGAATATTGAGGAACAAAATCTACGGGACCATCACAACCCATTGTTTCAAACGGACATTTCGGATCGGCCAAATCTGCTGGTGGCGTCGTCGAGGCATGGTCTAATCGAGGCTTGAGAGCAGGCGTTCGATTCGAAGTCTGCGGTCTTTGAGGCTGAAGGCAGCTCGCGCCGTTCTGCAGCCGCTGGTCAAAATTTCGACGATTCATTAACCTGCCAGGTAGACACC
>CAYZYB010000990.1:0-2640 GCA_964481505.1 uncultured Planctomycetaceae bacterium
GTGTGGGAGATTACAATCCCACGCGTCGCATTATCCAGATCACGTCGTTTTCAAATCGCTCGGAGTTGCCGAATGTTCCTGTTACGCCGAAGTTCTCAACATTTGCTGCCTTTCGTAGCGTTGTTGTTTTCTGTTGGTTGCACGACAGAAGACAGTACTGGCGTTGATACGTCTACAACAACTGCGACATCGCCAGTCGTTGTTGAGTCGTCTTCTGCCGCTGGTGAAGCACCGGCGGCACAGCCGACGGATCCTGCGCCGAAAATGAGCATGCCGATGATGGCAGTGCCCGCTCCTGAGGATATGGTTTTCAAAGACGAAATCTCGTCCAACGTCGAAGTCCCGGAGGGGCTTGATGGTTTGACGTTTGTTGACACAACCGGCCAACGAGTTGCCCTTCAGGATTATTTGGGAAAGAAGAACGTCATCCTTGTCTTCACGGAAGGTTTTGCAGGAATGCTTTGCCCATTCTGCAAGACTCAAACTTCTCGGCTGGTTGCAAATTACGATAAATTTGCGGAACTCGATACGGAAATTTTGGTCGTCTATCCTGGTGAACGAAATCATCTGGAAGAGTTTGTGGAAGCAGCGAAGACAACAGGCAAGACTCAGGTCGATCAGGTTCCGTTTCCGATTGTGCTTGACCAGCAGATGACAGCAGTCGACTATTTCGACATCCGTTCGAAACTTGCTCACCCGTCGACCTACGTCATTGACAAAGCCGGAAACGTGCAACTGGCCTACGTGGGAGCCGACATGTCTGCTGACCGGCCTTCTGTCAAAGCTCTGTTGAATGCTGTGAGTTCAGCGGGCGAAAAAGGCGGCGAATAATGTCGGAATCGCGATTTAGCGATGAAGACGATCGCCGTATCCTCGAACTTGCCGTCGAGCGGGGAAAACTGACGGTTGAGCACTTCGCGACGCTCGTAGAAAAAGCGTCTGGCAGCACTTGTGATCTGGCGATTCAGGAGAATCTGATCAGTGCTGCCGATGTGGATATTCTGCGTCCACTTGTTAGCCCGAGGGAATTCCTGCCGGACTATGAATTTTTGGACGTCATCGGCGAAGGGGCGATGGGGACTGTTTACAAGGCACGACAGATTCGCCTCAAGCGGCTCGTCGCCTTGAAGATGTTGAAGCCGAGCGCCCTGGCGAATCACACAGCGACCGCACGGAGTCAGATTGAAGCGCAGTTGGGCGCCAAAATGCAGCACCCCAACATTGTTGCGGTGCACGACTATGGCGTTCAGCAGGGACGTGTCTACTTGGCGATGGAGTTTGTTCCGGGGCAATCGATTGAGGAACGCCTGAGTGAACACGGAGCTTTTGACCACGAGCAGGCGCTGAGAATTCTGCAGCAGATTGTTGCAGCGTTATCTCATGCGGCCGACAACGACATCATTCACAGAGACGTTAAGCCAGCGAATGTTCTGCTGACCGACAGCGTGCCTGGGCTGCCACTTCCTGCAGACACGCCAGCAGTCAAAGTGCTCGATTTTGGATTAGCTTTTGAGTCGCAAAGCGAAGACGCCACGAGACTCACAGCAGATGGAGCCGCACTTGGAACTCCGAGTTACGTTGCTCCCGAACAACTGATGAACTCGACGGTGGATGTGCGAGCTGACATCTACGCTTTGGGAGCAACACTGTACCACATGGTGACTGGTGTCCAGCCTTTTGGAGACAGCAATGGGTTTCAGGCACTTGCTGCAAAGATGCAGGGAAATGAAGAATGGCGCAACAGTATTGGAGCGGAAGTGCCCGCCGCATTACAGCAGCTCATTCTCGATATGACGCATCACGCCGTCGATGATCGCATCGCGGACTACAGTCAACTGACGCACCGAATTGATCGTATCCTTGCAGGCGACGACTCAGCGACTTTGGGAGCACTGCGTGGGAAAAAAACGGCAGGCTCCAGCCGCCGCGCATTTTTGATCTTGGTGGCCACAGTTGTTAGCGTTCTTTCTTTGCTGGTCATTCCCTGGTTTGGAAACGAGAACATTGTTGAGCTACCAGTCGAAGTCGTCCGGGAGCATTGGTTGTTTCAGGGGTTTGGGACTCCCCGCGGCGTCGTCCGTGGAACATGGCGGCCGACAGAAGCAGCGGATGGAGGCAAGGTGCTCGCCGGTGTTGGTCCTAATAGTCTGATTCGCTTCAGGGCCCCTGCAGCGACTGCGGAACGCGAGTATTTCCATTTTCATGTTGGCGTGGATCCGCTGGATCATGCGATCGTCGACATTTGTTTCGCGTTCCAGCCTGAAGGAGAATGTCAAATTCTCAGACTTCATGACGGAACCGCGACTCTTGGTGCGGGTCATACTGACACTGTTGACTTCCAGGCATCCACTGCTGAACCACTCACTCTACTTCAAAGAGGCGATGGGCCAGCCTACCACAATGTTCGCATCGCCCATCAGCCAGGCGGATGGTTCGTCCACGTCAGTGGCGTTCGTATCGGCGCGGCTGCTGTGTCCTCTGAAGATTTGCTCGAGATGTCGGTAAGAGTTTCTGAGGGCACGGCGCACTTCGAAGACATTCGGTACATCGAAACCCAACCGGTTTCAACGGATCAATAGTTGCGCGGCAGGATGTGACCGGTACATTTATTCTGTGCAGCTGTCTTAGTCCGTTCTAATT
>CAYZYB010000991.1:0-2632 GCA_964481505.1 uncultured Planctomycetaceae bacterium
GGCGGCGGCCGACAGTTCGCCAGCATCTCCGGAATCGATACAGATTCTGCAGGAACGCGAAATTGATCTGGCGGAACACCTCAGTCAGCAGGTGACGGACGAAATGCTGGTAAAATCAGACCTGATCCTGGCAATGACGCCTGGACATCTGGGTGTTCTTCAAAATGCTCGACCGGACCTGGCGTCTCGAATGAGACTTCTGAATCCGGATGGCCGCGGGATTTCGGATCCCATTGGTTACGGGCTTGAAGAATATCGGCGTTGTGCCGACGAAATCACAGGGTGTCTGGAACACGTTCTGGACGATTGCATACAGAAAGACGCCGAACAAACATGAAAATCGGTATCGCGAGCGATCATAGGGGCTTTCAAATGAAGAGTCGGCTTATCGAGCTGGCTCGGAGCATGGGGCATGACGTCGAAGACTGTGGCCCGGACTCAACAGAAAGTGTCGACTATCCGGACTATGCGGGGCGAGTCGCCTCCTCTGTCGCCTCACGCGAATTGGATCGAGGCGTACTGATTTGCGGGACAGGAATCGGCATGTGTATTGCCGCCAACAAGTTCCCGGGAGTCCGTGCCGCTAACTGCAACGACAGTGTTACGGCGGAGTTCAGCCGTCTGCATAACGATGCCAACGTCGTCTGCCTGTCAGCAGATCAGCTTAGCGACCAACTGGCCGACCAGATTATTCAGATTTGGCTTAGTACCGAGTTCGAAGCAGGCCGCCACGCCAGACGACTTGAAAAGATTTCAGACATCGAAGACGGTAAAACATCCTCACTGGCTGGCACGGAATCCACCAACGACTGATGACCAAACGCGTTCCTCCGTGTGAGGTTCTTGTAGATCAGGAACCCCGTTCCGGGACAGAAAACATGCGACTCGACGAAGAGTTGCTGCAGCGCGTCGTCGATGACGACTCGACCGCGTTCGTTCGTATCTATCGTTGGAATTGCCCGACAGTGACTCTGGGGTACTTTCAACAGCTCACTGAAGAAATCGATCCACAAATTTCCGCCTGCCCGCGCGTCAAACGCGTCACAGGAGGTGGCGCTATTCTGCATGATCAGGAACTCACCTATTCGTGCGCCCTCCCTGCCAGTCACCCGATGCGACACGAACCTGTTCGGTTGTATGAAGAGATTCACTCTGCGGTCATTGACCTATTAGCAGAACAGGGCATCAACGCATCGATGCGTCAACGAGTCAACGGTTGGCAGGAACCGGAAACGCCCAAAGAGCCGTTCCTGTGCTTTCTAAGAAGCGACGCTCGCGACGTAGTTATCGATGGGCGAAAAATTCTGGGCAGTGCACAACGGCGGCGGCGCGGAAGCATTTTGCAACACGGAAGCATACTGCTGAGTGCGTCCGCACTTACCCCCAACGTCGTCGGCATTCAAGACCTACGCCCGGAATTCGATGCTGAAGAGTTTGGTCGACAGCTACCTGCCGCCATTGGGGCTCGAGTTTCCGGGAAATTCCGGATCAGCACCTCCGCAGAGTGATCGCTCTCTGCACCGATAAGACACTACGAAATCGTTTCAGTATGAATGATGGTGACTTTTTTCAGCGGAACTCACCGCCCATTCAACGTTTCAGGCAGAAGAATACTAAAAGCTACGAGCCTCGGCGGCAGCGGCAAAATTGGTGTGCAGCGGCAGATTTTGCCAGAGTCGGGAGAATCAGAGACAAGCGATATGGTGCCAGCAGGCAGCGAAACCGCATGAGATTGCAGTAAATAAACGGGCTTCGGCCATTACCGTGCTTTACATGAGTGCTTGACACCGATCAAATACCTAAGTGTCTTTCTTCAACGTTGTTCTTCAGTGGAGTGACTGAGTAACAAAAGAACCAATTGCCGGGCCTGGCAACCTCGATTTTCTATGAACTCAACCCAAGCCCACAAGTGGCAGTCACCAGAATGAATCGCTACAGTCTGGACACAGGTATCAGGCTGAGCGCTGGAAACACGCTGCGTTTGCAACCAGAACTGCGCATCTGTGAGGAGTAACCAAGATTATGATCAGCGTTGAATTAAAGGTCGTTGGGGGAAAACACGCAGGCCAAACGATTCCTCTCGACCGCAAAAAATTCCTCATTGGGCGAGAACAGGACTGCCAACTGCGGCCGAATAGTGAACTTGTTAGTCGCCATCATTGCGTTTTTACAGTAGACGATTACTCGGTGCGCGTTCGCGACCTTGGCAGCACTAACGGCACCGCAGTTAACGGCGAAACCATTCGCAAGGAAGTGGTCCTGCAGCAGGGCGATCAAGTCACGGTGGGAAGCCTGGAGTTTGTCGTCGCCATTAACGAAGTGGATAGCGCACCTAAAACAGAACAGGTGTCTGCGGATACTAAAGAGACAGTCGTAGCGGGCACGGAAACTCTGTCTGAAATGACGCCCATCAAACCTGGTGAGGACGTGATCGCAAGCGCACCAGAAGAACAACAAACGGAGGCTGCTCCACCCGAACAGACACCTGCAGAACCTTCGCCTGCCGAACCGGCTCAGCCCGCAGCGGAAACCCAGCAGCCTGTCTCGAATGGCGACACAACGGTCATTGCGCAACCGGCCATCCTGCCGGGGCAGGTGCCTTACCAACCCGGTATGCCTCAACAGATGGGGC
>CAYZYB010000992.1:0-2627 GCA_964481505.1 uncultured Planctomycetaceae bacterium
GAATACGGATGACTTTGTTCCAGCGAGGATGGTTGATACCCAAAGTCTGGCAGGCACTGCTGACTCCGTGAGTCAGGTGAATTCCCAATGCCAGAATCGATACGACATAAAACGCACCATTGATCGGGTTTTGCAGGACGTTGCGTACCAGTGCAAACTTGCTGTCATCGCCGGCGAAACCGCGAAGATTCAGTTTCATGTCGATAATGTGCAGCACCAGATAGGCAAAGATGATTAACCCGGTGATAAGCATCCAGTTGGCTGCGCCGCCGCTTGGCAGAATGAAGCCACTTTGCTTTGACTCTTTTTCTTCGTACTCATTCCGGCGAGCCGCACGACTCATGCACGTCGTCGAAATCGCCAGGCCAATGTGGAGAGTGAACATCGCGAACAGGCCTGTTTCTGCCGCAGCCAGTAGTGGGCCGAGGCTATGCAGTTTTTCAGCGTATCCGTTGAACGCTTCTTCACCTGCGAAGAGATTCAGGTTGCCCAGCAGATGAGCCGTCAGGAATCCGCAAAGCGAAAGACCGGTCAGGGCCATCAGGATCTTCTGACCAACGGAGGTGCAGCAGACTTTGATAATGGGCCCAATGCCGGGCACTTTCGAAAGAAGTGCGGCAGGAATACTTAATATCTTGCACAAAACGTCCAATGCCCCGCTCCTTCAAGCGTGGGTGAACACGAACGGCCGTTGCGCGGATGCATCTACAACCGCGTTTCTTAGTTGGATCGGAATCAGCATCTCCGAACACTAAGCAGGCGTTAGAATCGGCCACTGAGTATAGGGATTAGTCACAGAATTTCAATCTGCGACGAACGTTGTCTTGAGTGTAGTCGCAGAAAGTTGCCAGGTTGGAAAAGGTGGCCGATAGAGCGGGTGGCCGAAGTTGGAGCGAGGCACGAGCGAAACCCCGGGGTTTCCTTCGCAGGCTCAGTCCAACCCCAGTCCACTCATTTTAGCTGCAACAATCTGCTGCCACACCCTGTTGTCTTCCGGGAAGCGTTTATTCCTGTCCGTCGCTGCCTGATTTCTCGCCCAGGAAGTCGCAAACAGTAATCTATCCCGCAATTCTTAACGCGGAATCGCGGTTCAGCATTAACCGTTGGCTGAAGTTCTTCCCTAATCGTTGTGCATGTTAAAGCTATGGTTCGCATCGAGACCGCTCGGTTCGCTGCTCATCGGTTTCAGCAAGTCGCTCCCCTTCCACGTTCGAATGACCGCGTTTAGAATCCGCCTGCTTACGTCTTCTGCCTCTTTGCTTTAACCTGCCAGGGAAACCACATGTTTCGAAATGACCGACCGTTCGCAGTTCTGTTCGGTGTCTTGATCGCAGCGACTCCGTTTTGTTCGCAGGCAGCCGATGATGCTGTCGTGACTGACCTGCCGTTGGTGTTCAGCGAAGACTTCGAAGCCGGGCACGATCGCTGGGAAGTCACGGACGCGGCCGCCTGGACGCTGCGAGAAGTCGACGGAAACAAGGTCTTCGGCCTCAACAAACGCAAGAGCGACTACGAGCCGAAAGTTCGCAGCCCGCATAACATCGCGATGATCAAGGATCTGGAATTATCCGATTTCGTGATCACGTTCAAAGTGATGAGTACCAAAGACACGGGCAATCATCGCGACTGCTGCGTCTTCTTTTGCCACACGGACCCGACGCATTTTTACTACGTCCATATGGGAGCGAAACCCGATCCACACAGCGGGCAGATCATGATCGTCAAAGACGCTCCTCGATTGGCACTCACGAAGAACGAAAACCTGACGCCCTGGAAAAACGAAACCTGGCATCAGGTCAAGCTGACGCGTCGTTCCAGTGATGGCGTCATCAAAGTCTATTTCGACGACATGAAAACGCCATACATGGAAGTCACCGACACAACGTTTGCCAAAGGTCGCATCGGCATCGGTTCCTTCGACGACATGAACGACTTCGATGACGTTCGAATCTACGGACGCTAGCCGTAGCACAACCGACTCGGTTGTGAATTTCTGTCGCAGTGTTGATGTCCACGAACGTGCTGCGTTGCCTGTCTATTGGCCGTGGTCTCGCTCCGATTTGGCGGCTCAACAGGCAGCCCACTTTCCATCGCGTCAGTCGGCCCTGGCCTGCGGCAAGTAAACAACTTTTCGTAGGTCAGGCTGTGCCTGACTCTAAACGGCTGCATTTATATGGACAGGATGAACAGGATTTCTGCGCGGGACATCCTGTTCATCCTGTCAATCCTGTCAATCCTGTCAATCCTGTCCAAAAAACCGACAACAAAATCCATGCGTGCTGTCCAAAGGCCGTGGCTCCGATCGACGCGGGGCCGTCAATAGCGAGCGCCATCACCGCGGCTCATCTCGCGGAGGGAGTCCCGGTAGTCCCAGTAGGTCAGGCTGTGCCTGACAAAACGGCTCCCCCACTCCGGTGACATCCTGAACAGTCACAGAACACCGTCAAACGATTCCGCCAGGCAAAGTCCGACCTACTCGACACTGAGCGATCGAGCGCCCAACGGAAGCGCCTCGGCAGCGAACAGAAACTGTCGTCCCCACCCCTTCCCACGCCCTCATCCGCCGGGATGTCCCGGCGATCGAGCGCCCACCGGAAGCGTCTCGGCGGCGAACAGAAACTGTCGTC
>CAYZYB010000993.1:0-2626 GCA_964481505.1 uncultured Planctomycetaceae bacterium
CTCATTGTGAATTACTACGTCGTAACCTTTGGCCCAGTCGGGATCTTTGTAGAGTTCGATCTGTGCGTCGGTTCCGTTTCCCCCCTGATCGATAATCGTCCAGTTGATGCCGACTTTTCGATCCCTCGCCGCTTTCTGAAGGGCGTAGGTTTGAAATGGATAATCATGGCAGCAGCCACCCGTGATCAGCAGAACATTCAAACGCGATTGCGCGTCGTCTGCAGCGAGATTTTGACCAACAAGGGTCAGAGCAAGACATACTACGGAAAAAATGTTTTTGAACATGCGTTGAGACATTCGAACAGAAGTGAGAGTGATCATGCAAAATCTCAGGATACTTCAGCCACTGTCTGATTCCAACCAACTGCTCTTCCACGGCTTCTTTCGGGGGAGTTCATGAATTTCGGTATTCCGGCGTTCGCTGTCGACATGACATGCAAGGCGCAACGTTCCGCACAATCGGAATAACATGACGAAACTCGAGGCATTGGCTATCCGGGGAACGGCACAGACGGTCATAAATCGTTCGCATTGCAGCAGCCTTTGGCGGAAGGACGAAGTATCCCTCGGGTTAGCAGGCCATTTGTGGTGAGACGACCGGTGTTTTCTGGACTTTGGAATTTCCACGGACCAAGATAGCGAACAGTTTCTCCCCACAACGTCCTTCGAAAACGTTTGGCGTTTGCGAGGTGCCTCAATCTTTCATTTTTCTTTTCGGTAACGGCAATGCGACGGATGTTTCAACGCTTATCGCCAATCTGTTTTGCTGTCCTGTTCCTGCTGCCTGGCATCATGAACGTCCGGGCAGTCGCCCAGACAGAATTTGCCAGTGAAAGCGATGAGCTGTTTGTGTTTCGCCCAAATACTCCCGAACGACAGGTTCGCGGTGCGATTCTTGCGGAAAAACTGGACCGCCCGGGACTGGCTCAAGGCTATCTTGCCGAACTCATGGAAGCTCAACCGTCGACCGAAGAGTTGCAGGAGCTGAAGAGGAAGTTCGGTATTGGCGTGTTTCTAAAACTGAGTGCCATTCGAGAATTGCAACCGCAGTCGCGTGAACTGTTGCAGATCATCAACGAAGCGGGACGTGCGGAGGTTGCATCCGTATCAACAATCGAACTGCTGATTTCTGAATTGGGACAATCGAAGCAGCAAACGGTTGAGGCGTCGTTAAAGATTCTTGCAGCGGAAGGCGATGCTGTTTTGCCGCTGCTTGCCGCTGACAGGTCGACTCCGGAAGGAGAACTTGCGGATCTCCTTCTGCAAAAATACGTTCGGCGTTTTCGCCAGGGGTTGTTGACCGCTCTGCCAGATGCCACTGATGCAACGCGTGTCAGAATTCTGCAACTGCTGGCTGGCTGCGCGGATCCGGAGATTGTTCCAGATCTGATCCCTTATCGATTCTCGGAGTCTGCCGCAGTGGTATCTGCTTCGACAGCCGCAATACAGCAGCTGAAAAAAGCACCGGAGTTGCCCGCAACGAAGCAACAGGCGGTCGACGAATTACTGCAACATTCTTTAACGCTTGTTGAGCGAGCAGGAGGCAACTTTCCGACATTGCAGGACCACGCGGATGATCGACGTTTGCAGGCTGTGTTACCTGACCAACCTGTTGTGTATGGAGTTGGCTTCCTTCAGCGAGCCGTTGCTCTGGCCGCTCTGGCAGAACAGATTTCACCGGAAAGTGCCGATGTCCTGGCAGTGAAACTTACTGCGGAACTGGCGGAACAATCCTGGCCTGCAGCATGGCCAGCCGATGTTACGCTTCCGGCAGGTCCCGTTGAATCCGCACAGGTGCAGGCGGTCGACGTACTGGCTCTGCAGGCGGCGTTGACCACGCAAAATCCGGGGGCGATTTTGAGCCAACTGCGCCGCAGCTCAGTTTCCGCTGCCGTATTGCACTCTTCGCCTGAAATGACACGACAACTATTGATGCATTCCGACGCACGAGTCAGGCTTCTGGCAGCTGCATTAGTTCATGAGAGCGGGGGCGAAAACTACCGCGCACATTTGGCGCTGGTGGCTGCTGTTTCCGGAAAACAAAAGCCGGAAGCTGTGGTAATCGACACTCGTCAGGGAGAAGCACCGACTGTGGCAGCCGTCCTGGACGATGCCGGCTACACAGCAGAGTCTTCGCGAACCGGGCAGGGCGGCTTCGAACTGGCCGTCCAGGCAATGCACTGCGAGCTGATTATGGTTCACTCCAACTGTCTTCGCTGGCCGCTGTCGCAAACTCTCGCGAATCTGCGTGCAGATTATCGCACCAGAGGCGTGCCGATCATCGTTTACGGGCCCGAACGCGATCGTTCGCGGACGGAGTTGACTCGATCGGGGCACGAAGGAATTTGGTTTTTGGCCGAGCCTGTTTCGAACGAGGTGAGCAACTTTGATGCATTCCTCGGAAGTTCGGGACGCACCACAGATCCAACAATCGTGATAGAGCGATTTCGCCTGGAGGCCATTCCTCAGCCAGTCCTCAGTGAAGACGAACGGCGTCAAATGATCCAGCTTGCTCGTGGTTTGTTGTGAACTCGTGCTGAACGCAGCGCTGTTTTCAATCACGCGCAACACCATCAGCCTGCAGAGACATCTTACGAAGCTGCAGTACAGTGTCGTCGCTATTGAC
>CAYZYB010000994.1:0-2626 GCA_964481505.1 uncultured Planctomycetaceae bacterium
ACGCAACGCCGGACAACGCATTGTATGGGTCTGTTGTCGCCAAAGACATCAGTGACGCATTGAAGGCGGCGGGTCACAAGGTCGAAGCGGATCACGTCAAGCTGGAAGGTGCCATCAAAGAACTGGGCATGTACACCGTGAAGCTGAAGTTTCACGAGAAAGTTCAGACCGAAGTCAAAGTTTGGATCGTTCCATCTGCTGCGGGTGTCTAATCTGCGGCTGATTTCCTGCTGAGCGGATTGATGTTCGTGGCGGCAGTGCAATTGAATCTTAATGATCCTCAGGCAGATGTACTGCCTGAGGATTTTTTTCGCTCGACTGGCGAAAAATGGGAAACCGTTTTCGTACTTATTCAGCTCCTGAATAAGTGCCGACTTAACATTCTTCGTTGCGTCAGAAAGCATCACTGCGGATGTCTAATGCACCTGAATACTTTGGTGGCGGGAAAAAGAAGAAGAAACGCGCGGAGGAAATTCACGATAGCCTGAAGTTGCCGCCGCAGAACATTGATGCTGAGCGCGGCGTTCTTGGCAGTATTCTGCTGCTGAACGAAGCGATTGATGACGTTGGTGAAGTGCTGAAGCCTGATCACTTTTACAGTGATGGTCATCAGAAAATCTATTCTGCTGTACGCGATCTCTACGAAAACAACGTTCGCGGGATTGATGCGGTCACGTTGTCTGAAGAGCTCATGCGGCGGGAGCACTTCGAAGACATTGGCGGGGCGGCCTATCTGGCCGAAATTCTGGACTCCGTGCCGCACGCGGCGCACGTTCGGTACTACGCGAACATCGTTCGTGAAAAATGGATGCAGCGGCAGCTGATTTATGCCTGCACCGAAATCCTCGCCGAAAGCTATGCCCCACAGCAGGATATCGAAGAACTGCTGCAAGGCGCGGAACGCCGTGTGTTCAGCATTCTTGAAGAACAGGAAGGCGGTGGCAATATTGCGATCGGCGACATTTTGATTGATGCTTTTCATCGAATCGACGAACGCATAAATACGGCCGGTGAAGTTTCCGGAACGACGACCGGTTTTTCGGACCTCGACGAACACACAACCGGATTGCAGCCAACTGAGCTGGTCATTTTGGCGGCTCGACCATCAATGGGGAAAACAGCGTTGGTCTGTAATATTGCCGACGCGGTGGCACGAGAAGAAAAGGGAGTGCTGCTGTTTAGTCTTGAGCAGTCGAACCTTGAGCTCGCCGAACGTTTTCTGTGCATCAGTGCTCGCGTCAATGGTCACGATCTACGTGCTGGCAACCTGACCGCCGAACAGCGTGATCAGCTCATGGAAGCTTCCGACGCGCTGTCTCGTCTGCCGCTTTATATTGACGACAAACCGGGACGCACGATGGGGCAGATTGCCGCGTTGGCTCGACGACTGCATCGCCGCAGTCCGCTGGGCGTAATTATTATCGACTATCTGCAGCTTGTGGAGCCGGAAGATAAGAACTCTCCACGTGAACAGCAGATCGCCGGAATTTCGCGGCGATTGAAGTTCCTTGCGAAGGAGCTTCGCGTTCCGGTCATTGCATTGGCTCAGTTGAATCGCGGCGTTGAACTTCGCGAAGACAAGCGTCCGCGATTAGCGGACCTGCGAGAAAGTGGTTCGATCGAGCAGGATGCCGACATGGTTATGTTTTTGCATCGCCCGGATGCCTACGATCCGGAAGATCGTCCCGGAGAAGCAGAGATTGTTATCGCCAAGCATAGAAGTGGTCCGACGGGCATCGTTCGTCTCACCTGGCGGAAAGAATTCATGCGGTTTGAGAACTATGCTCCGATGGCAGATACGCAGTTCGATAATCTGTAGTGCAAATCGTGTGTGCCGCGCGGCTGGTGTACGGTGGTCTCTAATTTGGCCTGCCTTATCGGATGAACGGGTCGTAGCCATTTTCGACCGCCTCATAGACGGGAGCCATCTGTTGTTGCTGTATTCCCAGCTGCTTTGCGGCCTCGCTCAGCGAATCCGGCTGAAACATCGAGGACACGGACTTCGGTAGTGCCGCTTTGAACTGATCACGAGCGTATTGCTCTGCAGAAGCCGCGGCATCATTCAGATTTTTTTGGGCTTCGTCTCTCAGTCCTGACTGCACGCGATCGAATGTTTGGTTGCTACGTTCCTGTACCTGGCTGGTGATTTCTTCGAACAGGCCAGCGGAAGGTTCGCGGTTGCTTACTTCGGGTTCCGGCAGGTTGCTGTCGTTGTTCCCTGCATCGCCAAACAACAGCTCTTCCATTGCAGCGGTTTCACGTACGGAGTCGAATGAGGACGGAATCTTCTCGAACACATTGGGTTTAGTTTGATTCGAATCGGTGGATTCTGCGAATTCACTGCTTCCGGTCCCCAGGATCTGATCGATCGACGGCAGCTCTCGACGAGCAATGTTAGTTGGCTGCTGCTGCGTGTCATTCGCGGCGGCAGTTGCTCCACCCACTGGTCTTTGGCGCGCTGATTCCGGAAACGGAATTGAAAACAGGTCCGATGATTTTGCGGGAACCTGATCGTCCGGACGAATCGTTGGAAAGCTGGGTGAGTCGGCAGGAGAAGTGTCACTCGCTTCGTTCATCAATCCACGGAGTTTGTCCAGTGCCGAGCCTTTGGGGGCGAGTGCATTTC
>CAYZYB010000995.1:0-2622 GCA_964481505.1 uncultured Planctomycetaceae bacterium
ATGATCAGGGAAAGATCGAACTGGTGGGAGTACGACAATATTCGCGTGATGACCAGCCCGCGTGGAAGCCGAACGGTGATCCACTTGCCAGAACAGACCTGCCGAAGTCTAAGGGAGGTAGTCGCGCAAGTGGAAAAGTCATGCGAGAAATTTTGGTTATTGTTCATGGAAGCACTGGGCAAGCCTCGCAGCCGGTACTGAGATTCTCGGAACAATCCGGAATTGGCGGCATGGGTGCTTCGTTCGTCCGGCTGAGCGAAGATCCGCTTCGGTCGATGACGATCAAGAGATTTAACGCTCCCCCGGACGCACGTCAAATGACAGTGGATGTCGGTGTCGCTGACGGCGACTGGCGATCGATGCTGACATTTAAGCGACATAAGAACCAACAGCAGTTTGGTGCCTCCCAATCCGGAGGCTCCGCTGGCTCGTGGGAGGGTGCCGTCCGGACAACAGATACCACGGGGGATGCGGTGCCGCTGTCGTTCCGCTACACCAGCCGCGAAGATTTCGAAACGCGTCTGGTCTACGAACAAGCTGATGGCTCGTTCGTGAAACTCAATGGACAGGGCTCCGAAGTTTCGCATGGGCTGGTGAATTCGCTAACCACTCTTCCGGTAAGCGAATTCGAAACGATCCGGAGTTTTCACGTTCAGGCTCGCCCCTATCAATGGGCCACATTCCATAACGTCTCACTACAACTCGGGCATCGCACGAACGTCGATGTGGAAAGCAAGGGCGTTCCCGCGTCGTTGTTACCGGTCATCGAGCAGGGGATACTGCAAAAAGAACCCGCCGGTTCATCGTCAGGCAACAACGACGCAGCCGAAAATAATCCAGGGCCCGAACAGCCTTCATCACCGAAGGTCATGCCATGACGAGTCGTCCAGCTCATTCCTTTCGCACAACTCTGTGGACCCAGGTCGTCGCGGCTCGAGGAGAATCGGTGGACGCTCGGCAGGCTCTCAGCAAACTCTGCGAAACCTACTACGGCCCGGTGGAAATGTTCGTGCAACGCTATCGAGCCCGCGCTTCTGCCGGGGGAGCCGACGAAGCCAGGGATCTGACACATGAATTTTTCGCGAAGATCCTGGAAGGAAACAGCCTGAATCATGCCGACCGCACGAAAGGGCGATTCAGAAGTTATCTGCTGGGCGCCGTGAAGCACTTCCTCGCAGACCGCAAGGCCTTTGAACAAGCTCTGAAACGCGGAGGCGAAGCACACCAGCAATCCATGTCGTCGGCAGACGAATTCGACCACGCGCCACTCCAGATCGCCGCCTCTGGTGCCTTTCCACCTGATGCCTGTTTCGACCGTCCCTGGGCGCTTGCTGTTGTCCAGCAGGCCATTGACACGCTCCGCGCTGAAGCAGAAACAGCTGCGGATCTCGCGAGATTCGAAGTACTTCAAAAATGGCTCGTGGAACCATCCGGGCACGACACAGCGGTCGATGCAGCCCGCTCACTTGATTTGTCAGACAGCGCATTCAAAGTAGCAGTGCACCGGCTGCGGAAGCGGTTTCGCAAAGTGGTCAAAGAACACATCGCAGCAACTGTTAACGATCCGGTAGAAGTTCAGGACGAACTCAACTACCTCATCAACGCACTCACAGCGCCAGACATCGCAGCGGATGAAGAGCAGTGAATTCGCTTGCAGTGCAACTCACTTTCCACTGAGATGTACGACTTGTCCCGCGTTCCTCAGAAAGAACGGCTGATTGCTTGAGCGAGACGTCCAGTATTTTCGCCGCACCAGGCAGGCAGCTTACTGCCAACGCAGAAACGCCCCTGCCGATCGACTTCACCATGCATTTATCAGCGCCCGGCCTGGTCGGCCATCAACGACCGCGCCATCGACTGCGCTTCCTGCCAGTTTTGTGCCTGAGCGGCCGCGACGATTTCACGGAGATAGCCTGCTTCTTTTGATGAGATTTCCGCTGACGTTTCTGCTTCGTCAATCATCGCCTCACTGGCCTCGAGCCGCGCGATGTCGCGTCTGTTGCAGATCGAATACAGCGCTTTCGCGTGGCCAAAAGTGGCCAAATTCACTTCACCGTAGTGTCCGCAACCACGTGCGCCGATCACAACAGCGATCAGTGCTGACACTCCCAGCAGCAGAATCTGATTTTGCCGCGACACGCCTAATACTCTCCCGTCACTTCGCCTTCGTTCATACTGGAAAGTTCGGCCCACAGCAGCAGGTCGATGTTTTCCGAAACGAATCGCACAGAACCATCTCCCAACGTCACCTGACCTCCACCGGGATGCTCCGAAAACATCTGGCCAACATGGTAGGTTGGAAAATTGACAGGATGAATAATCGGAAACCCGGTGATATCCAGTTCGCCGCCCGATGGACCAGCATGAACGAGGACCATCGTGGCGGCCGCATCAGGACCGTTTTCCGGACTGGTAAATCGCGGCGGCGTGGAGGCTCCTGGTACGACGCCGACCCACGTCTTATCGCTTAGCTTTGACGAATGTTCGCCGAGGAAAATGGTATTGGTCAAGCCGTCTGTGACATCGCGAAATCGTGTGCCCGAATTGCGATAAAACGGTCCATCGGCCACACGTCCTGCGTCTCCATTAATCGTGACGGTTGCTGTTGCAGACGTGTAGATG
>CAYZYB010000996.1:0-2620 GCA_964481505.1 uncultured Planctomycetaceae bacterium
AGACGCCTTCGGTGGCCCGTTGACCAGCAAGCCAATGATTCCCGGCACTGTCGTGATAAACGACCATTAGGTTCGAACCGAGCTTGTCGGCAGATTTGCCTATGGCGTCCGAAGCTGTTGAAACCTTCTGTTGCCGAACAGGATTGGCAACAGCGTTCGGTTCGCCGGTTTTGAACAGTATTGATGCAAGAAGCCAGATGATCATTGTGGAGAACTCTCAAGCGTTTTCGCTGATCCTACCAGCATGATCGCTGGCCGATACATGAAGTCCGTAACAGCTTGGTAACCACTAGTCAGAACGTCTCGACTGTGCCGACAACGTTATCGGCCACAACCAGCGAATCACCATCTTGTTTCGCATCCGAATCCAAGAAGAACAGCGTCGTCTCGTCAGCTTGAAGTTCGCCTATCTCGAAGCTCGCATCTGAGTATCGCACGCCAGAACTAATTCGCACTGATCGGATCTGGCCTTTGTAAAAGGCAATGAGATTCGATTTGGGCACGTGTGCAATGATGAAGTGCGTTTCGCCGCCCGCAATCGAGCCGTGCAGTGCCAGTCAACTTCAAGAACAGTTTCGTTTCCGATCGGTACACGTTGCTGCTACGTGCGACCATCGATTTGGTGAAACCGGCGAGGTCGAGTTCAACATCCCTCATCTGGCACAGATGCTGAAACAATCGATTTGCTGTGGTGACAGAGTTTGTCGGAAGAGACTCCGCTGACGGCATGGCCAAGGTTGCTGCGGCGATCGGTCCCAGTGATGAGCTTGGTCAAGGCCCAGGCTACGAACATCATTCCTGTCTCGACTAACCGATTCAGGAGCTTCGACGGTTTCCGGGTCAAGGTAGTGCATCTATCGAGGCTGGCCTGAAAAGTATGGCGGCTCGAATGTTCTTGACGCTGTGATCTTTTGGATTCGATCGAGGAGAGTGGAACGACAACCACGTGATTTGATGTTGACCCACGACAGACTTCTTTGCGAGGCTCCCAAACTCAAATCACAAACAAGAGGAGTGACAAATGATTCTTGTGCTAGTGTGTTGCTTCGGATTCGAGGAGTTGAGGCCCTCCACCGTTGTGGCGAAGATAGGTGAGCGTGAGATTTTGGCCAAGGAGTTAGTCACGTTGCAGGCGACGCCGCAGCTAAACGAATGGAAGGCCGGGCATTTCAGTGCCAGTCCCGAACTCGGCAAACAGATCTTGGCACAGCTGGAGCCATTTGTCGAAGAGTTAGCCCTAATCGCATATGCTCGAAAGAGTCTCGACGAGAAAAGCTACCAGGCTCTTGCAGACAAAGCGAAGCAGGAGATTCAAGAGCGATTAAAGCCAAGCCTGCCCGCTGCGGCGAAGGAGAGGATGGTACAGCGTCACCTTGCTCAGCGAATATTAAGCAACATGCTGAGCCAGACGGTGAAGGCCCCAACCGAAAGTGAGTTACAAGCATGCTTCGAGTCTGGATTCAAAGGGCGTGACTTTGCACCAAATGCTCAGGTCACAGTCTTAGAATTCCCCACCGACAACGAACGTGTTTCTAACCAGAGCCGAAAGGCCGCAAAAGTCCTCCAGCTTGTCGTACAAGCTGGCGAGCCTTTTGCCGAGGTTGCATCAAACCTACCTAAATCAGTTCGAACTCAGTCGGCTGACATATCTGAACTAGATGTTCCAAGCGAAGTTTCGCAGCATGCGTCATTCGCAACTGAGAATTCTGTCACATTAGTCGTCTCGGATAGGCGACTGTTCGCAATTCATGTCGATGAAAGAAACTCGCTTCGGCCATTGACCGAAACTGACATTGGCGAACTGGTTCGAAAACGCTGTGTCAATGACAAAAAGAAGGCGGCAAGTCGGGAACTGCTCAAGACGATTCGTGCACGCATGAAGGTAACTATGCTCCGGAATTCAACTGGAGGATCAGCTAGAACCGTCAGCCATACGAAGGCCCCCGAAGCACCCCGCCGTTAGGCGGGGTGCCGCCAGCGATCTGCTAAGTCCCCAGCTTGTTCGAGTGAAGTCCTCCAGATCACCACCAGTGTGCTCTTCGAAGATGGCAGCGGTGGTCGCACTACATAGGGCGGTACATCTCAGTCTATGTTTTGGCCGGAAAGGACAGCCTGCCGCTGCGATGACGACTATCAGAATCGCTCCACCGTTCCGATGATCTCATCGCCAACAAGAAATGAATCGTCTACTTGTGTAATGGTCCCATCAATGAGCAACAGCGTTGTCTCGTCAATTTGAAGTTCGCCTATCTCGAAACTCTCATCTGCATACCGAACGCCAGAACTGATTCGCACCGACTTCATCTCACCTTTGTAAAAGTCGATCAAGTTCGATTCGCCGACGTTGCCGATCACGAAGTTCGTTTCGCCGCTCCTGGCAATCGATCCAGGTGCGGTGCCAATCAACTTGCCGTTTAGAAAGAGCTTCGTATCTGACTCGGTGAAAATGGCTGCAACATGCGACCAATGATTTGGTGGCACCGGAATCGAGGTGTTCAGCATTCCCTCAACATACTCGGCCCCCAACATCGAGCCGCACAAAGCGATACCCAAGCCGTATTTGCCAGGCACGTCTGAGCCAACGGCGAACTGTGAAGCTTCGCCGTCGTACGGATCTGGC
>CAYZYB010000997.1:0-2620 GCA_964481505.1 uncultured Planctomycetaceae bacterium
GGGTTGGACTGAGCTTGCGAAGGAAACCCGGGGTTTCGCTCGTGCCTCACTCCAACCCCGGCCACCCTTTCCAACTTCGCAACTTTCTACGACTGCACCCCCTTTTTTGCAGATTCTGCAAATCCGAACCAGGCACGCATGCAAAAACACCGCATCGAAGGGACGCGGTGTTTGGGGTTCTCTGATTATCCGGGCGAACGCTATTCGATGTCGTACTCTTTGGTCAGCACCGCCAGAGCGTCGACGATGTTTTCCTCATTCATGCCGGATTCACGCACAATTTCGGCAGAAGCTTCGACATCACCTGTCAGTTCTTTGGCAGATGCTGAAATTCGTCCGGAACTGTCATAGGAATAGGTGATCTCGATCGGTGATCCCTTCGGCAGTCCCGGCGGCAGATTGAAGACGCGGAAGTCACCGATCAGCTCGCAGGCAGCCGGATCGATGGCGTCGCCTTCAAGAATCTCCACGTGAACACGTTGCTGGCTTTGCTGGTTGGTTCCAAACCGCTGCTTCACGTTGTGAGGCACGGGAGTGTTCTTTGGAATCATGATGTGATTGATCTTGCGGCTCTTGTCTGCAGGATCGGAAATTTTGATTCCCAGTGAATGCGAATTCACGTCGCTTGTCTTGACGTTGTTCAGGCGGCCACGAACGGCTTCGGCGATCTTTCCGCCGGAATCCCCGGAACGAGCTTCCAGAATAGCCGCGTGAATGGCAGCACCTTCCGCGACCGCTCGTTCGGGCATCAGTTCACGCGATGGTTCGCGATCCGTGACTTCCCGCAGCATCTGCTCCACAACCGGCATCAGGGTTGAGCCGCCGACCAAAATTACTTCGTCCAGCATTCCCGCTTTCACACCGGCTTGCTGCATCACGAGTTCCGTGGTGTCTTTGGTACGCTGCAGCAGGTCTGCTGTCATACGTTCGAATTCCTGTCGTGACAGCGATACCGACAGGGTCTTGCCCTGGAAGTAAACGCTCACAGGAACCTGTGATTTCTCACTCAAGTCACGCTTCGCGTCTTCAGACTCCTGATGGAAGCTTCGCATGGCTTCCGGATCTGTGGATGGATCGAGGTCGAACTTCGTTTTGAACTGCTGAACCAGATGATCAGCCAGTCGCTTGCTCCAGTCCAGTCCTCCCAGCATGACGTCCCCGTCCGTCGCCAGCACTCGGAAGTTGGTTGGTGTGTAGCGAACCACAGTTACGTCGAACGTTCCGCCCCCAAGGTCATAAACAAGAATCGTACGTTCCTCGTTTGTCAGGTCCGTTCGGCCAAGTTCTCCCTTTTGCCATGCATAGGCCAGTGTGGCAGCCGTTGGTTCGTTAATGATGTCAAGTACATTCAATCCGGCGATACGTCCGGCATCCTGAGTGGCTTTTCGACGCACATCGTTGAAGTAGTACGGCACGGTGATCACAGCATTTGCGATCGGGCCGATTTGTTCTTCTGCATCCTGCTTCATCTTTTTCATGATGAGAGCAGAGACGAATTCCGGAGTCAGCTTTTTGTTTTGGTAGACGACAAAGAAATCTTTGTTGCCCATTTCTCGCTTGATCGCTTCGATGATCTGATCAGGCTCAGCAACAGAAATTCGTTGAAAAGAAGGACCAACAACAACTCGGTCTTCGTCCAGCAGAACTACGGAAGGCGTAATCGGGCGACCGTCTGCATTGTTCGCGACGGTGGGATTACCATCGTCGTCAAGATAAGCGATCGCGGAGTAGGTCGTGCCGAGATCAATACCGACAGTTCTGCCTTCAAGAAACTTCATTTGCGGACCTTAGATGGTGTAATTCTGTTCTGGAGGAGTCGAAGCGAAACGCTTCTCAGTGACAACACGACAACGTGGCTTCCCACAGGATCGATCTACATCAACCATCGAGGGCAGGAAACGCAACGAACATTCGTGTCTGCTGGGTTAGATATCGCAGCTTCGGCATTTTGTCCACCTATTGCAGCGGTTTCAAGCTGACGACGCGGCGAAAGACTGCCACTCACCAATTTTCGTTGTTTCTGAGTCAGCTCCCCTGGGGGGACGTTTCCGTTGCCGAGCCGCGCCGAACTGCCAGCAACTGGTGAGGGCACAGGAATTCCTGCCACTTCGATTGCAAAATCGCCAGCGGTGGCGGACGCTGTGCCAGCTGCGTTGCAATCAGGAATGGTTGTAACGTGAATCAGCAAACATGCTGGCCTTCTGAAGTCTTTTCTGAATCTCCGATCAAACGCCTGCTGCCTTCTCAGATTGAATTCCTGCCATGAACAAACTTCCTGCTCGTTTCGTCGTCCTGATTTTGCTCGCCTTTCCATTCCACTCAACCTTGCAAGCGGATGTCCGACTTCCGACCTTCTTCAGCAATCATATGGTGCTGCAGCAGCTAAAGCCGTTGCGAATCTGGGGCTGGGCAGATGCTGGCGAAGCCGTTTCTGTCTCCACCGGAACGAGTTCCGCCACCACAGACGCCGATTCAACCGGACGCTGGGAAGTGCAGCTTCCGGCCATGATGGCAAGTAACGATGCCGTCACGATTTCCATCAAGGGCAACAACACTATTCAGATTTCTGATGTCCTGATTGGTGAGGTCTGGTTGTGTTCGGGGCAGTCCAACATGGAAT
>CAYZYB010000998.1:0-2617 GCA_964481505.1 uncultured Planctomycetaceae bacterium
ACGCTAATCCATCGCCCTCGAAATCCCCGCTGATATTCCTTGGGCTTATCAGCGGGCTTCGTGCTGCTGAGTTTCTCGTCACGTGACGTAAAGAACAGGTGCATTGGGGAGGTCACGACCTCGTCTTTGTTCTCGCTTTTTGGCTCGTGCATCAACAACCGCCAGTAGTGACGGGTTGGACCATCCTTTTCTTGAGACTCGAATTCTCCCAATGTGGCAGTGAAGCTGACTCGATCGGCGTTGATGCGTTCTTCCTTGTTTGGCATCCGTGGATTCAAACGATCGAGCGCGAAGTATGTGTACACGAACGTGTACCAGTTCAAGTAAGACGCGGTGTAGTTTTGCGCGTTGAAATCATCCTTACTAACATCTACGCCGGTGTTAGCGTCGTCAGGATCTTTCCCTGGCCATGCAAATTTGATCGGGTATTCGAGTTGACGGCGAAGTTGGCCCCCCTTCTTATCATTCTGAGATTTGGCGTACAGAGTGCCGCTCCTGATTTGGCCGCTCGGATCATCGGTTGTAACCACGGTATGGAGATCTAGGTCGACACTGTCGCCAGATGCACGAAAGATGTTTTTCAGCGCGACCTTCGTCTGTGGAGTGAACGGATCGATGAGACTCTCAATGGGCTCCCAACCCGCTTCCTTATCTTTGTTTTTAATCCGCCAGCGTCCAATCACGGTGCGATCATTCGGATACGATTCTCCGTTTTCCACACCAGCTGTCGGGTGTTTGCGTTGGTAAGATGATGACGGTGGACCAGCGCCAAAGCCGCCAGAAAAGCCTTCTCCGCTAGCCAGAAAGGCAGAGACCTTTGCCGGGTCATTGCGGAGTTTTTCAATTCGTTCGTGTTCGGCGGTGCGAACTTTTTTGACCACTTGGGCATCTTCTGAGTCTGCCGACTTAGCGTTTCGCATGCCAGAGCCACTCCCCTTTGTCCCAAGCGTCATGGAGAACGTCCCTTGCTTGTTATTCTCGGGTTCCTCGGCACTTGCGCCGAACACGAGTGGCCAGGGTATCTGTGGTTCGCGGACGGTTGATTCAACTTCTGTATCGTATTTCAGGTACTCTTTCAGCGCGGTGTGGCGACGCTTCAAATCCATCTTCATCAAGCGATCCAAATCGCCGACGCGAACACGCACGGTCCGCTCGGTAAACGTTTCCTCTTTTGAATCTTCGGGCTTTCCGTAGATGACCAGAGTGTGCGCGTAGTCGTCTTGGTATTTCCAAGCGATCGCGACAACATCGTCATCGTCATCGGCAGTGAACTCAAGATCTTCGGACACCAGTTTTGCTTCCGAAATAAATTCGGCGCCGATCTGAGAATCAGGGACAGCATCACATTCGATTTGTGGTTTCATTTTGCGCAGCTTGCCTCGCACTTGCTGCCAGGCCAGTCGCTCCGCCATGCTCAGGCTGATTATCCGCAACATCCCTGCAAAATGTTTGTGCTCTCCAGCAACAACTTTTCCCAGGAAATTCGTGCTGAGTCCACCAACATCCTGAAGCGGAAAGGTGCCATAGAACTCGTCGAGCTCGGCTTTGTTTTCGCCGCCGTACAACATCACGTAAATTGGGAATTTTTGGTCATCATTCTTGCCGAGTATTTGCGAGTAGAAGCTTGGGGTCAGAGTCTTGCCCTCCTGGTGCACCGGCTTGTCGCTCGACTGGAAACCGTATCCTTGAAGAAAGGCTACTTTCTCTGTTGGATTCACGTAGCGTTTGGCCGCGATCCAGGGGACGTGGGCGACGACTCCGTGGGACACATAAACGCCCTGCGGTTGCCCAGATACAAACATCGGTTCGTTGCCAGACTTGTTTGGCAGTTGGCTTGGCAGATAACCGTGCAGAATGTTGGTCGGTCCGTCTACCGTTTCAAACTTGTGGTGCTTGCTGTCGAGCGTAAATCGGAAATTTGCTGTACCCTTCTTCTTGTCGCTGGGCGTCAGTGTCGGAAAAGCGACGTCTCCGTTTCCGGTTGGAGTTGCCGTGTATTTCAACCAAGGCGTGAACTTATCGAACGAACGCGGGTTGCCAGTGGTGGGGTCACCGTCTCCTTCGGATTCAAGGTCACTACCCTCGCCTTTTGGATCGTTCTCTCCACCGCTGTCGTCGCTGCTGCTACCGTCGTTGCTGGGCGAGCCCCAGCCCATTGATCCGGCCATGTTAAAACGGAAGTTTCCGTTCAGCAAACTGTCCAACAACGCTTGAAGATCCAGGATATTGAGTAGGTCTTTGATCGCTCTCTCGACCGTGTCTTGATTCATGTTGGACGGGTGATGCACCTTCACACGCAGCTTTAGTCCCAGGACACGTGCGGCCAGGCTCGCTTGATACGATTGCATTTCAAGATCCGCTCCGCCCAATGTCCAGCCGAGTAGTCGAATGTCGCTGTTCGCCGTCAGTCTCGCGTCCAAAGGCCGCGAGAACGGCATGTACAACTCGGCCTGCATTTTAGCGATTATGAGGTCGGTACCATGTTGAATAAACAAACGCTGCTCGTTGATGTCCAGCGTTGTATCCGCAAGCGTGATCGCACTGAACAGCTTGACATTCATTTTGCCGTGAATGGTCATGAGCGAGTCACCAGCCCCCTTTTTGACGTTTCCTGCAT
>CAYZYB010000999.1:0-2617 GCA_964481505.1 uncultured Planctomycetaceae bacterium
GCCCAAGTACGTCCGACCAGATGACTCAACGTTCGACAAATCCGACGCTGAGATTCAAGAAGAATTCATTTCTGCTCTCGATCGCATGTACCCGCATTTCTCACGAGACGATGTTCAGGCATTCCGTGTGTCCCGAGTCCGCCACGTTTTCGCACTGCCAACACTGGGCTACTCGGAACGAGTCCCACCGATTCAAACAAACGTCGCAAATGTTTTCGCTGTCAACTCATCCCACATTCTAAACGGGACACTCAACGTCAACGAAACAGTAAAGCTCGGAAACGACTTTGCAGCAGAGCACGGACTGGTTGGAAAAACCGCTGTCAAAGAAAGAACTCTGCAACCCGCGTAGCAATAACAGCCGAACTCGGAAAGCGGAAGGCCGAGGAACGCGAATCAAATTTTAATTTGGCTTTCCGCGTTCCACATTTCGCTTTCAAATCATGCCTAAACCAATCGCCAGCGTTTCTCTCGACCTCGACAACAAGTGGTCGTACATGAAAACTCACGGAGATGCCGGTTGGGATCAGTACCCGACTTACCTCGACACCGTCGTGCCGCGATTTCTGAAGGTCATGCACGAACGTCAACTCAAAATGACGGTATTCGTCGTTGGCCAGGACGCCTCCCGCGAAGAAAACTTCGAAGCACTGGCGTCGATCTCGGCAGCTGGCCACGAAATCGGCAACCATTCATTCAAACATGAACCGTGGCTGCACCTGTACACCGAACAGGAACTTGTCAGCGAACTCGCGTTAACGGAAGAGCACCTTGAACGAGTCACCGGACAATGCCCAATCGGGTTCCGCGGCCCTGGATTCAGCTTCACACCGGAATTGCTGCAGATTCTGGTGCGGCGCGGTTACAAATACGATGGTTCAACCTTTCCAACATTCCTCGGCCCGCTGGCTCGGCTGTACTATTTCATGTCGACAAAACTGGACAAAGACCAGCGAGAAGAACGCAAAGAACTGTTTGGCCGTTTCAGCGAAGGCTTTCGCCCACTGCGCCCGTTTCCGTGGAAGTTCCCGGAAGGAGAACTGACCGAAATCCCGGTAACAACGATGCCGATTTTCAAGACACCAATCCATGCCAGCTACATCCTGTACCTGGCACAGTACTCCACACTGCTGGCGAAAACGTATTGGAACATGGCCCTCACAATGTGCCGCATAACGGGCATTGCGCCTTCACTGTTATTGCACCCACTGGACTTTATGGGCTGCGATGACGATGCAGATCTCGCCTTTTTTCCAGCGATGGGGCAACCCGCAGAACCCAAAACTCAACTCGTGGACTGGATGCTCGAAAAAATGTCGCAGCACTACGACGTTCGTCCCATGAATGAACATGCGGCGGCTATTCGCGGTGACGTTGAAGACAAAAAGAGTATTCCACAGGCAACATCAGAACCTGTTGAACGGGCTGGAGCTCATGTCTGACACCATCGTCGAATCTAAAACCGACCGACCACTTCGACGCTGGCTACTGCTCGCCACAATTCCAGTCCTGCTGCACCTTTTCGTGATGCCACCGGACGAACCGGTCTACAACGGCGACGCCAATCGCCACGTGATGACGTCAGTCTTCTTTCGGGACCTGCTGGTTGACCAGCCACTGGACCACCCCCGCGAATACGCCGATGCGTACTACAAACAATACCCGGCACTGGGCTTGCTGGTGTGGCCGCCTCTGTTCCACGGAATCTGCGGCGTGCTGATGACAGCCTTCGGCACTTCTGTGTGGGTTCCACGATTGTTGGTATTTGCAACCTTTCTTATTGCAGCATGGAGTCTCTACAAAATCACGCGGCGACGCATGGGTACGAAGCAGGCAGAAGCTGTCGTCCTGTTGTTTTCGATTATGCCGATCGTGTTTGAATTCAGCAGATTCATTATGCTCGAAATGCTGACTCTGGCCTTGTGCCTAATCTGCATCGAACGCTTCGACATCTGGCTGCAAGAACGACGACACAGAAACCTCTACATTGCTGCCGCCGCCGCCGCTTTTGCTGCGTTGACTCGATTCGATGCAGTCGTTCTGGTGCCGACACTCCTGCTGTTTACTCTCTTCGAAGGTCGCTGGAAACAACTTTTGACATGGCATGTTCCCGCCGCAACTTTGCTTGCGATCATCCTGATTGGTCCGACCTATGCTATTATCTGGAAAGAAATGGGCGACCTGCATTTGCGACAGGCTGTCGAAAGCGTTTCCGAACCATCGACAGAATTCGCGACATTTGGAAGATTTCCGTTCTATCTACTTTGCCTTCCGTTCCAGGCAGGCTGGACGGCAACTGTAATGCTGATAGTCGGAATGGTCGCCGCTGTAACTCGCCCCCACCGTGCAGCAGCCACTGTCTTCGCCGCGCTGCTGATCGGAACTTACATCACATTTACTCCACTGGCAGAACTCCGATCTCGACATACGATCTACTGGATCCCCGCAATCGCCTACTTTGCGTGCGTTGGAGCGACTGTCCTGGCGGCAGCGGCTCGCCGTGTCACAGCGTGGACAGAAGAACGAACAACAGCACTCGCGTTTGGTCTCCTGGTGTGCTGCACCGCATTCACAACGTTCAATTCAGCACCGCACCGTGTTACGGGGTACTCACAGG
>CAYZYB010001000.1:0-2615 GCA_964481505.1 uncultured Planctomycetaceae bacterium
GCCCTCTGAACCGCAGCTTATGCCGGTTTACACCGTTAACGGCGTTGGGTGGCCAGGGTTGCACTCAGCTTGCGAAGGAAAACCCGGTGATTCGCTCGCTCCTCGTTCTAACCACGACCACCCACCAGGCTCTCATTGCAACAAGGATCTATTCAGACCTCTACGAATCGCCAGCGATCTAAAGACTGGTTTTCCGCCTCAAAACCTTCGCCGCCTCGTAGAAACTGGCCGAAACTTCTTCACGAATTCCACTACGATACAGTCTTCCGAATTGCCAAATGAAAGACATGTTTATGAAACCCTCATTTCTGATTTGCAGCTTCGCGATTCTGACGGTGCAACTGCAACCTTCGTTTGCCGACGACAACGGGTCGCACAACAACTGGTCGCAATGGCGTGGGCCTTTGAACAGTGGAGTTTCTGAATCTGCTGACCCTCCGGTAACCTGGAGTGAAACTGAGAATATTAAATGGAAGGTCGCGATCGATGGTGACGGGACTTCTACGCCAATCATCTGGGAAGACCGGGTTTTCGTTTTGGCAGCGATCAAGACGAACGAAAAAGACGCGTCGATTCCGGATCCGAAAGACCAGCCGAAGACGAATTTCTTTGATATCAAACGCCCCAATGCCAAGCATAAATTCACTGTACTGTGTCTGGACCGAAGCACGGGGAACGAGCTTTGGCGCGACACTGCGATTACCAAAATTCCTCACGAAGGAGCTCACAACGACAACGACTTCGCGTCAGCTTCCCCAACCACCGATGGCGAACGACTGTACTGCTGGTTCGGTTCAGCAGGTTTGTTCTGCTACGACTTAGATGGAACAAAACTCTGGGACCGCGAACTCGGGGAAGCTCGCGTCGGATCAAGTCTTGGAGAAGGGTGTTCGCCGGTCGTTTACGAAGACAAGCTGGTGATTGTTCGAGACCACAGCCACAAAGGGGCGATCGAAGTCTGCAACGCAAAGACCGGTGACACTGTTTGGAAGAAAGACCGCGACGAAGACAACGCCTGGGCGACACCGATGGTACTTGAGCACAGCGGTAAGACTCAGGTGATTACAGCGGCGTCCAATTTCGTGCGCAGTTATGACCTCAACACCGGGGATGTCATCTGGCAGTGCAGTGGACTCACAGGCAACGTCACGCCGTGTCCTGTTGTTGACGGTGACTATGTGATTTGCATGAGTGGCTATAAGGGGCACGCAGCGATCGCTATTCCTCTGACAGAAACCGGGGACATTTCCGGTTCAGAAAAGATCCTCTGGAAAGCGGAGAAAGGCACGCCCTATATTCCGTCACCATTGCTATACGGCGACCTGCTGTACATCAACCAGTCGAACCAGGGCATCCTGAGATGCCTGAATTCGAAAACGGGCGAAATCGTCTTTGGGCCACAGCGATTAAGCGGTGTCTCCAACATATACGCATCGCCGGTTGGCGCGGCTCAGCGCGTGTACATTACCGGTCGAGCGGGTACGACTTTGGTGCTAAAGCACTCGAAGAAGTTTGAAGTCATCGCTACCAATCGGCTGAAGGAACGTTTCGACGCATCTCCCGCCGTCGCCGGCAGGCAGCTTTTTCTTCGTGGAGAAAAGTCGCTGTACTGTATCGAAGCGGGCAATTGAGCCTTCCCCGACTTCAGATCAGCGCAGTGGATGCGGTTGCGAAATGGGGCCTTCTGGTCCGTGAACGGCGTTGGAATAGATCAGCTGGACAGGCACCGCGCCGTCGCCGTTCGCCAGCGGGACCTCTCGAAAAACGCTGCGTAAAGGGATGTTGGATCGAATCGGGAAGTCGCCGAGTTCCAGACCGGAAGCGGAGACCCATCCCAGGTATTGTTCGGCATTACCGTGAGAAGCATGACGTATTGCGTCTTCGACATCGGGATTCGTGCGAGTTTCTACCAGTTGATGGTACAGCGTTGCGACCACATTCTTCCACGGTTCCCGGAACACCGGGATCCCATTGGTTGTGTTGTCGATTCCGCGTTCGGAGTAAACGCTGACAGTGTAATACACTCGGTCATCATTCTCGGTAACGACTGATCCGTGATAACCACCCAGCCCGGTCAGAGAATCACCGTCCTCAGCCGTAGGCACTGCATTCGCCGATCGCCCTGATAGTCCGCCGGCAAATTCATCGTTCACCACGATCGCCGCACGATCATCAACGGTCAGCACAGAACCCGAAGGCAGCAGCAGATTGAAAACAGTCCTCTGCAGATCGAAGGAATCGAGATATCCACGGCGGTACAACCAGGCCATCATGTTCTGAATGTCGCCGCGGCTAACGTTCTTTGGTGTGTAGCCAACCAAAGGATGAGACGGAAGCGCCGTGGATCTGATTGGCTGATTATCGAAATACTGCAACAACACATTGTTGAGGTGTTCGTCACTCATGGCTGATGATAGACGATTGTCGATATTCTCAACGTCAGATCGCGTCCATTCTTCGCCGCCGCTGACATAAAGATTGACGTAGAAGAGATCACGAATGACTCTGCCACCGTGATACTTCAGATCTTCGCTCGGAGTGGCGTTGGCACCATCAGCAAGATCGAACCGTCGGGCATCGTTTGTACCCCATCGAGATGACGAACGGCGTGTATC
>CAYZYB010001001.1:0-2608 GCA_964481505.1 uncultured Planctomycetaceae bacterium
CCTGATAGTCCGATGGGATGAGGTGAGTCAGGTAATGCCAACGCTGATACGGGTAGATGAGCGAGAACTTGTCGTCCACGAAGTATATCGCCAGCCTCTCGGAGTCCTGCTCACACGGTTCAGCTCGGATGTCAATGTCCGGGTACGACGGCGTGATAAATCCGCGAAGGTCGTCGACTACTTGAGTGGGCAAACGGCTCAATGGTTCTCCTCGGGCATAACAATATCGGTACCAGATGAATTTGGATGGTAAGGCCAGATACCGGAGCATTACCACCATCTGCGAGAATTTTACCACAACATGCGTTGCGTGCAAGTGCTCGGAGAACATGTTGCGATAAAAAATTTATCTGTCGTTGTGCGTGAGTCGTATTTCTGTGTTCTGCCTTTATTTTGAGAGGAAGATTTGATGAGCGTCGTTGAGTTTGAAAATGCCATTCATCAATCAGGATTTGGTGACAAGGAGACCACATGGTTTCCGATCTGGGTCAAGCGATATGCGGAATTTGTGAAAGTGCCGCCTACTCAGGAGCTGAGTATCACTCGCGAATCCGCCATTCAGTTTTCGCGAATGCTGCTGGCAAGCGGTACTGCCGCCTGGCAAAGAGAGCAGGCCGTGAGTGCGTTGGTCGCCTATCGCTCTGCAGTGCTGAAGCGGGATGATCGGATTCTTGAATCGGTCGTTCAGACACTACGCCGTTTGGCCGAGCAGGAGGGGCAGTTCGGCGATGAGGTGCCTGAAGAACAAGTTCTGATCGGAAAGCTTGACGACAGTGAATGCGCGGTGATTCGCCAGGTTCGTCGTGAACTGCGAGTCCAGGGCAAGGCACTGGAGACGGAGCGAGCGTACGTTGGATGGGTTGAGCGTTTTATGACGTTCTGTGAGGTCTCGCCTGTCAAGCAGGAGTCGCCAGCGAAAGGACTATCTGAGGCGGAACATGCTGAGCGGGAACGGCAGCATGTCGCGCGATCGTTTGCTGGTATTGCGGAACCTGAAATTCGGAATTTTCTAACAAAACTGGCTGCCGATCTTGAGGTTGCCCCGAACACTCAGGGTCAGGCAAAATCGGCGTTGCTGTTTTTGTTTCGTTACGTGATTGGGATTGAGCCTGGACGTTTGGATGCCGTGACTTCGAAAAAGTCTGCGAAGCTGCCTGTTGTTTTGAGTCGGCAGGAAATCCGGTTGCTGCTGCCGGAGTTTCAGTCGCTGCGTCGATTGATGTTTCAATTGATGTACGGGGCCGGTCTGCGTCACAAAGAGTGTCGGCGGTTGCGTGTTAAGGACATTTGTTTTGATGAAGGGCACATTGTTGTGCGATCCGGCAAAGGGGAGAAGGATCGCATCACTGTGCTGCCGGATTCGTGCCGTCAGGAATTGTTTGAGCAGGTCGAGCGGACTCGACGCGGCCACAAGCGAGATCTGGATGCCGGCGTGGCAGGTGTGTATCTACCGCATGCTCTCGCACAAAAATATCCGAACGCCGAACACGAATTCGAGTGGCAATGGCTGTTGCCGGCCAACCGACTGTCACGCGACCCTCGAACCGGCAAGCATCGTCGGCATCATCTTGCGGAAGAATTCTTCGCGAAGTCTTTTAGGGAGGCCGTGCAGCGCGTGGGGCTCAGGAAGAACGCGGTTCCGCATTCGCTGCGGCATTCCTTTGCCACTCATCTGCTGGAAGACGGATCTGATATTCGTACCGTGCAGGAACTGCTGGGGCATAAAGACGTTCGTACGACGATGATTTATCTGCATGTGATGAACAAGCCCGGCCTGGCGGTGAAGAGTCCGGGGGATACGATCACCGGGGGCCCCGGTGAGGGCCATGGCGTGGGGAGGACTTTATGATTGGGACGTCGCGCCGCCGAGGCGCTTCCGTTGGGCGCTTGGTCGCTGGTGTGATTGGGAGGTGAGTGTGATTGGGGCGTTTTTTGTTTGGCGAGATGTTGGGTGTCGGTGATGTGGTTGAATAACAATTGGATAAAGGCCGGGGCGTTGTCCGGGGCGCTGGGCGTTGTGCTGGGAGCGTTTGGTGCGGACTCACTGCGCGACTATGTTGCTGAGAAGTACGCGGGGCGGATGGTGCTGGGGCGGGATGTTCCGCTGGCGTGGGAATACATGGACGACTTTCGGGTAGCGGCGATTTATCAACTCATCCATTCGCTGGCGATTGTTTGTGTGGGAATGCTGATGATGCATCGACCGCGGTTAATGTTGCGGGTTGCGGCCTGGTGTTTTCTGGTTGGTGTCGTCTGTTTTTCCGGTGGTGAATACATCCGAATTCTTGCGGACCAGCAGTGGTTGAGCGCTGTCAGGATGATTGGTGGGCTGCTACTGATTGGCGGGTGGATTGCCGTTGTTGAGGGAGCTTGTCCAGGAGACAACCCGCCATTGGATCCGAAAGCCGAGGGTGCAGATTCGGGTTCTGAAACCGGGGTTTGAAGCGGTTAAGGGACGGGGTGGTGGTGGTCGGTTGTGCAGAGAATCAGGGCGAGGGGGCATGGTGACAAACTCGTCGAGAAGCTCGCGAATTGTCTGCTTCTGCGTAGCATTGTGTGCCGATTGTTTCGCCTGCAGCTTTCAATGCTGCTTCGCGCTGAGTTCTGA
>CAYZYB010001002.1:0-2607 GCA_964481505.1 uncultured Planctomycetaceae bacterium
GACCTAATTCCTACGACATCCTATCGGGAGAACATCATGAACAAGTCATCCACAAAACAGCAACCATCCTCCTCTGCCAATACCGCTCCTGAGTCGGAGTTACGAAAGCTCGGAGAATTACTTGATCGGTTCTTCGGCACCGTTCGCATTTGAGGGCGTCCTAAATCGGCAGGCCCCGTGCGAACGTAGCACAAGCGACTCGCTTGTGCCTTCCGATGTCTTCGGGGCTGAATAGACAGACACCGCCAATTGCCTACTGGACGCTCGTGTTAACAACAGAAGGAGCAAGCGGGCCGCTCGCTCTACCGCAGCCATCTGTTCGTTTCAGGAAGATGGCAGCAGCGGGCCATGCCATTTAGCCGATAATTTCGTCAACAACGCGAGCTGGTTCGGCGCCGGTGAGTTTCTGATCCAGTCCCTGATAACGGAACGTCAGGCGGTTGTGATCGACTCCGATTTGATTCAGTAGTGTCGCATTCATGTCACGAATGTGAACCGGGTTTTCGACGATGTTGTAACAGTAGTCGTCCGTCTTGCCGAATTCGAAGCCGCGTTTGATACCGGCACCGGCCATCCACATCGTAAAGCAGCGGCCGTGGTGATCTCGCCCGTGATTGTCGGCGGTTAGCTTGCCCTGCGAATAGATCGTGCGGCCAAATTCACCACCCCAGACGATGAGCGCATCTTCAAACATGCCGCGCTGTTTGAGGTCGGCGATGAGTCCGGCGACTGGTTGGTCGATGGATTCGCACTGGCCTCGTAATAGCTTCGGCAGGTTTCCGTGCTGATCCCACCCGCGATGAAACAGCTGAACAAACGGCACGCCCTGTTCGGCCAGCTTGCGAGCGATCACGCAGTTGCGAGCGAACGAACCTGGCTTTTCGATATCGGGTCCATATAGTGTTTTTGTGTTTTCTGATTCGGACGAAAGATCCATCAAGCCAGGAACCGACGTCTGCATACGAAACGCCATTTCGTACTGAGCGATGCGCGTCAGCGTTTCGGGATCTCCAAAGCTGCTGTAGGTTTCCTGGTTAATCGCGGCGATACGATCCAGCATGCGCCGGCGAGTCGAGCGGTCGATGCCGTCCGGATCGTTCAGATACAAAACGGGACTCTTGCCCGCTCGCAAAGCCACACCCTGATGCTGCGACGGCAGAAAACCACTTCCCCACAGGCGACTGTACAGCGCCTGTTTCTGTCCCGGCCCTTTGGAAATCATCACCACATAAGACGGCAGGTTTTTGTTCGGGCTGCCGAGCCCATAGCTGACCCACGCTCCCATACTCGCCTTACCCGGTTGCTGCGCGCCGGTATTAATGAACGTAATCGCCGGATCGTGATTGATGGCTTCGGTATGTACAGACTTGACCAGACAAATGTCATCGACCATCTTCGCTGTGTGAGGAAGGATCTCGCTGACCCACGTTCCATTCTGACCATGCCGTGAGAAATTAAACATCGGCGCCACGCACGGAAAGGCCTTTTGCCCCGACGTCATCGTCGTGATGCGCTGCCCATTGCGAATTGACTCCGGCAACTCCTGCCCATGAATCTTGCGAATCTCAGGCTTGTAGTCCCACGTGTCGATGTGAGACGGCCCGCCCGTCATCATCAGGTAGATGACTCGCTTCGCATTCGGCGCAAAGTGCGGCAATTCTGGAAGACTGCCATTGGAGGCTGCGGTTGATTGGACTGTGGAATTGCCAGAAGCCAATGGACTGCCGATCAGGGAAGCGAGTGCTGCAGCGCCCAGAGGTCGGCTTGCATTCGCGAAGAGTGATCGGCGAGTTAAAGACGTCTGTAGATCGCAAAACGATCGAATAAGGTCATTGGAACTCATGTGACTTTTCGTGTTGGTTCTAAAGAACTTTTGAGACTTGTGTTTGTTCACCCACGCGTCAGTGTTTCGTCCAGATTCAGGATCATGCTGGTGATGACTGTCATGGCCGCGTGCGTTGCGGGGTCCAGTGATTCGTTGCGTTTTGCTTCGCCGATGGAGAGGAATTTCTTTGCGCCTTCGGTGTCAGCCTGGAAGCGGGCGAGTTCTTCGTGGAAGGCTTCTGTCAGGATGCTCTGTACGCTGTTGGTTGGTTTTACGCCGGCTGTCCGACGGTAGGCGAATTCGATTTGTTGTTCGAGTGATGTTCCGCCGGATTTGAGTGCGGCTTCGGCGAGCACTCGCGCAGCTTCCACGAATTGCGGGTCGTTCATTGTGACCAGCGCCTGCAGTGGCGTGTTTGTTCGCGAACGACGCAGCGAACAGCTTTCGCGCGTGGGAGCGTCGAAGATTGTCATCGTTGGTGCGGGGGAGGAACGCTTCCAGTAGATGTACATCGATCTGCGATACAAGTCTTCGCCATGGTCCTGAACGAAACGCAGGCCGCCGTTTAAGCTGACTTCGTTCCACAAGCCGTCGGGCTGGTACGGTTTAACGCCCGGACCCCCGACTTTGTGAACCAGCAACCCGCTGGCCGCCAACGCATTGTCGCGAACGAATTCCGCCTGCAATCGAAATCGGGCTCCGCGCGACAGGAGTCGGTTTTCCGGATCGACGTTTAGCTTGTGTGGTGTCACGGCGGATGATTGACGATAGGTCGACGACAT
>CAYZYB010001003.1:0-2606 GCA_964481505.1 uncultured Planctomycetaceae bacterium
ATTCAACACCTCGCGAAACGGGATCGCGACTTTTGTGTGTTGCGTTGACCGTTTAACTCGTGTTGAAACCCAAGACTATAGCAACTCGTCGTTCCGCAACCTGCCGGTCAGGCAAAGCGACACGCCGAACAGCACGAAGTGAGCCACATTCATGGCGATCGGCATCAGGTATCCACCGATCGCCGGCACGACGGCGTAGATGATGAAGCATGCAATCACCAGCAGAATCGGATTCATCGCGGCGAACCAGCGAGGGTAGCAACTGCGTCCCGTCGCCACGATCCACACGAAGATGCCGGACAGTCCCAGCACACCGACTCGCAAACCGATCAGAATTGTTTCATTGAAGAAGCTGGCTTGCTGCAGCAACCCATTGATCTGTTCACAGGCGGCTTCGTTAACGGCGGCTTCGCGAGCCTGAATAAGGATCGCCGGATACACTCGCGAACCAATCCAGACGGCTCCAACAGCGAACGAATAAATGCCCAAAATCATCAGCGTCAACCGAGCCAGAACCGGGGCCGGTTTCATTTGCTGAAATAGATGCCAGTAACCTGCGAAATACAGGGGCGCCGAAAAGATGGCGAGGAAATGCCCGAAGACAAGTCGCTCGGAGGACGTTCCGAGGAAAAATTCGTACGCCGGACCTCCGTAATCGAGCGACGGCGTAAAGTGCAGAGAAAACTCGGCGGCCCCAACCAGAATCGTTGCCAGTAGCCCCACCAGTCCGGCATAGAAGACAGCCAGCGAGGACGCGGGGTTTGTTGTCTGAGACGTCATAGAGAATCTCCGCCTTCCGTTGGCGACTCCATCGTCGGCGGAACGACTTCGATCAGGGTATCAATCTCCGTTGGGTTGATCGTCTGTGTTCGACCATCCATGTAGGCAATGTCAATCCGAGGACAGTCGGCATTGGTACCCAGACCGAAGGTTAGAATATGAGTCTGATCACAAACCAGGCCTTCTCCCGTGACAAGCCAGTCGGTCAATACCGTCCCGTCCGTTTTCGTCACCGACACTTTTGCTCCCATGGACGACGGAGTATCCGGAATGCGGACTTTCACAAAATGATTGTCACCCCCGTTGTTGATAAACGCTTTGGCAGGCCCGTTCAGATTGACTCGCACCATATCCGGGTAGCCGTCCTGATTAAAGTCGGCCACCAGTGATGTGATTTCATACTCACGATTCACCACACCGGACCGTTCTTCAGTTGCAGCGAAAGTGCCATCCGGACTCTGGATCAGCACACGTCCGGGCAGACGGAAGAGTTTATGCAGCGGGAAGTCAACGAAGTTCTGCGAAATGATCAGGTCCTGGCGTCCGTCGAGATTCAAGTCGTGAAACACGGTGCCCCACGAGAATTCGTACTTCGCTGTTTTGGTTTCTTCGTTGATATTGGTGAACTTAAAGTCGCCATCGTTGCGGAAAAAAATCAGCCGATCTTCAAACGTTTGATCGTCGGTTAAGTCGCCTTTCGCCAGGAAATGCGGCGCGGTTCCGCCCGTGTTGGAAAAGAAGAAGTCGACCATTCCGTTGTTGTCGTAGTCGGCCACGGCGATGCCCATTGGGTAGCCGTAAACGTCAGTGGTCGGGTTTGGCATGTCCTTGAATTTCAGGTTGCCGAGATTCTTCCATGTTTTTACGTGACCGGTGTCATATGCGACGACCAGATCCTGTTCGTTGTCACCGTCCATATCGACAAAGACGCCGCAGAACGTGTTGTGTGTGTAACGCATGCCCGCTTCGACCGTGATGTCCTTGAAGGTGTTGTCGCCATTGTTCAGCATCAACAGACTGTTGGAACCATAATTTTCCTTGTTGAAGATGTTCATGCCTTCCATCTTCGCCTTCGGCAGATACGTCGACACAAACATGTCAATCCAGCCGTCGCAGTTTAGGTCTGCAAACGAGAACGAAAGCGGTGTCGAACTCTCGTCGAATGGAATTTCCAGTTTCGTGCCTGTGAAAGTACCGCCGTCATTTGTGTACAGCGTCACGCCGGAATCGCGAGCGACAAACAGATCAGAATCTCCATCTGAATCTACATCAATGGTTGCCGCGCCATATGTGGCATCCGGCATTGTCTTGGTGATGCCCGCACAGTCATCAAGGCGACTAAAGCCGCCATTCGAGTACCGAAAGAAACCATCTCCCTGATCTTTGCCGCCGCCAAGGAACAGTTCCGGCACTCGATCACCATCAATATCAATGATGCAGGAAGCAATCATTGGCAGAGATGAACTGTCAAACTGGTGAGTGAATTCCAGCGAGGTTTGAGTGTACGCGGGGATCAAGGATTCGTCGATATCCTGTGGATACGGCTGACCATGAGATTTCACATAAGACAGCGTCGCAAAGACTGCGACCAGCGTTAGAGGAATCAACACCAAAAATTTGAGGAATCGTTTCTTCGATTTCTTCTGTGGAACAACGTCGGTCTCAGCATTGTCTTCGGCGTGCGTAGCGTTCATCGGATCGGGCGTTTCAATCGTTGGTAAACTGGAGAAAGAGGCGACAAAGCCATCCTACTTTTCTTCTGCTGTGATCATGGCTTTGCAGGCAGCCGCACATTCGCGACAACGTTTGGCACACAGGCTCATGTG
>CAYZYB010001004.1:0-2604 GCA_964481505.1 uncultured Planctomycetaceae bacterium
GCGTGTATTTGCTGTCGACGTTAGTGTCCAGAATCTCACGCAATTTTGGCTTCGACGTTTCTGGTGGTGCCGGAAAACCAAACGCCGGCTGTTCGCCAAATATGTCGCGACGAAACCCAACGATAAACACACGTTCGCGATGCTGGGGAACGTAGTCCGCGGCATCAATGATTTTATCGAAGACGGCGTACCCCAATTCCGCCAGCGTTCCCGAAATCGTGTTCCAGGTTTGTCCCTTGTCGTGACTTCGCAGGTTCTTCACGTTTTCCAGCAACACGACCGGCGGTTGCTTGCGGTCCAGAATCTCCGCTAGATGAAAAAACAGCGTTCCCTGTGTGCGATCTTTGAATCCGTGGGCTCTGCCAAGGCTGTTCTTCTTGGAAACTCCCGCGATAGAAAACGGCTGACAGGGAAAACCGGCCGCCAGAAGATCATGATCGGGAATGTCGCCCTTCGCGGATATTTCCGTAACGTCACCGGCGGGATTTTCGCCAAACCAACTTTGGTAAGTCTTTTGAGCAAACTTGTCGCGTTCGCAGGAGAACACACAGCGGCCTCCAACGCCTTCGAGTCCAAGTCGCAGACCTCCGATGCCGGAGAATAGATCGATGAATGAGAACGGGAGATTTGTTTCCGGTGGCGTCACTGGGGCGGCTTCCATTACCTCGTCATCGGGGAACAGCAATCGCGGAGCCGACGGCTCCTTCGGAGCGATTGCCGCTTCTGTTTCGTCCAGCGCATCACTAACAAACGAAAGCAGCAGGTCGTCTTCGCCTACTCCGATACGTTGAGCCAGCTGAATCAGCCTCGTCTGAATGTCTTCGGGAAGTTCCCGGACGACCTCATCCATTGATCCATTTCTCCAGCGTTTTCACTGATGCCCTGATAATATCAACCGATCCCTGCGAAACAATGCGCCGTGCGGTCTATCATCGAGACTGCGAAAAGTGCGACAAAATCGCGGCGATGCCAATGGTAGTCTGGGAAGGAATCGAGCGCATTTTCCGGCGGAAATGGTTTCCGGCTGCAATTCCGATCGCTGCATGGCGATTCACGTTGGAATCGGTGGGATAAGCCGTCAAAACGGGGAGTCTGCCGATTGCGTTTCGCCCGAGACGTGCCCTATTCTCTGGCTTTCTCCATTCGTTCTTCGTCCGCCGAAATCCAATGATTCGATTTCTCTTCGCCTTCCTCACGCTGTCTGCATGGACAATGGCTCAGGATACGCCACCCGATGAGATGTTTAAGGCGGCAGTCCGTGAGACCGAGCCGCTGACTGCTGCCGAGGAACTGTTAAAGCTGAATGTCCCGCCGGGCTTCCGCGTTAGTCTGTTTGCCAGCGAGCCACAGATTCAAAAGCCGCTGAACATGGCCTTCGACGCTGACGGAAAACTGTGGGTCACAGGATCGAACGAATATCCTTTCCCGGCAAAGGAAGGCAAGGGCACAGATTCCATTCGAGTACTGGAAGACACCGATCGTGATGGCACCGCTGACAAAGTGACGGTGTTTGCGGACGACCTGAATATCCCAATGGGAATTTTCCCATACAAAGACGGTGCCATCGTTTTCAGCATTCCGAACATCCTGTTTTTGCGCGACACCGACGGCGACGGCAAAGCTGACAAACGCGAAGTCCTGTATGGGCCGTTCGACACAAGTCGTGACACTCACGGGATGAACAATTCCTTCCGCCGTGGCTTTGACGGATGGTTGTATTGCTGTCACGGTTTCAACAATCAATCGTCCGTTTCCGGCAGTGATGGACACACGGTCAGCATGACCAGCGGCAATACCTATCGAATCAAGCCGGATGGTTCTCGCATCGAACACTTCACTCACGGACAGGTCAACCCTTTCGGCATGACGATTGATGCTAACGGTGACATCCTCAATTCCGACTGCCACACAAAACCGGCATCGCTGTTACTTCGAGGCGGCTATTACGAAAGCTTCGGGAAGGCTCACGATGGCCTCGGCTTCGTGCCGCCCGTCATGGAACATCTTCATGGTTCGACAGCGATCGACGGGTTGTGTCAGTATCAGGGGACCGCTTTTCCGGCGGACTATCGCGATGATATTTTTCTCGGCAACGTCATGACGTCGCGAATCCATCGCAATTCGATTCAACGTAATGGTTCTTCGATCCGCATGCTGGAAGAACCAGATTTTCTGTCGTCCAGCGATCCGTGGTTCCGTCCGGTTGACATTCACATCGGGCCTGATGGCGGAATGTACATCGCTGACTTTTACAATCGAATTATTGGCCACTACGAAGTCCCGTTAGATCATCCCGGACGCGACCGACACCGTGGACGCATCTGGAAAGTGACATACGAACCAGGCTCTACTGCAGCAACGCCGTCTCCCATACTCACAAAGGCCGATCTTCCCGCATTGATCGCGGCCCTTGACCGCCCGCAAAAGCCGCTTCGACAACATGCTGCTGACCAGATCGTCGATCGTATCGGCGCGGGCGCGGTTCCATTGCTGCAGGAAGCTGTTGCCGCAAGTATCACCGCATCAACGCAGCGCGATACCCCGCAACTTCTGTGGACGCTGCATCGCCTTGGTGCGGACGATCAAGCCTTGCTGGAGAAATGC
>CAYZYB010001005.1:0-2603 GCA_964481505.1 uncultured Planctomycetaceae bacterium
ATGCTGATCCTCGAATCCGGCTTCGGCAACTTCGCTGACCGGCGTTCCACTTTCACATTCTGATGCCAAGACGCCCCGGCTGGCGTTAGGAAGCCACGGTAGGCTCGGAGTGATATCGCGACGGCAACCTGATGCACTCCGCAATGGGATCGAATTCATCTGCCATCAGTTGCCTGTTCCTGAAGCGAATCTGCAATGACTCTGACCATTCGGCGTGCGAGTATATCGCTGCCGTCAGCATTCACATGGCAGCAATTGTCGCGGTATATCACCTCTTCAACATCAGCAAATACCTGAGTGAGATCAGTGAATTGAACGCCAGCGTCAGCTAACAAATTGGTCTTTTCCTGCATCAGCGAATAGTAGTTCATCGCTGGTCCGGCAAATGGGCTATCGAGTGAGTAGCTCAGTTCTGCTTCAGCGCGCGACATTGTTTTCGAATTGGGCACGTACTGATTCGGCTGCAGAAAATGAAAACACTCAATCTGCCGCGCGTGGCATAGCTGATTCAACAGCAGAGACGACTCAAACCAAACGTCTACGCAATGCTGAAACTGGTCTGCCGCTTGCTCAAAATCCTGCGACGGACCAAGTGCCCCATACGCCACAGGCTGCTTCTCTATACTGGCCACAGCCATCACTTGCTCGCGAATCAACTGCTCGTTCTGCAAGTTCAGAAGCATCCAGGCCAGCGTCATGGTCTGTGACCACCGCATTGGCAGTCGCCCAAAAAATTTTGCCCTTCACAGTTTTGCAGGCGCAAGTGCGTCGCATATCCTTGTATTCGCCTTAGCTCCCCACTACCCGCAGCCGCTGATATCACTCCCCAACTCCTTGGAAACGAAGCAAAAACTCCCATAGGAATGTTGTCTATCGCTGGGAGTGCGATTTCATTGAGGCCATCCAGGTTAACCACGGCATCAAACTCGCCCCCTAGTATCGTCAGGTATGTGATTGCCAACAGTTGCTGAGGCTGCTTGTAGCCATCTGCAGCAAGTGAAACGACTTTGATCTCCTTATTCGCCAGGCATGGAAGTCGGGCGAGCGATTCAACGAAAATCTGTTCGGAATCCTGAACGAGCTGTCGTGCGACAGACCCACCAACAACGGCGATACGAAACTCTGTATCGCTTCTTGACTGCACTGGCGAATCCGTTCCGAAAAAACCATAAGCGTTAATCGCTAAGGGACCGTCAACCGGATTCGTCGGCGGCAGAATGACCCCGAAATAGGGGTGCGGTACAACCGGTAAGGTCCAGCTCGGATTTTCTCCGATAGGGTCCGATTCGGCAATCGCGTTACGTCGCAACTGAATCTGCTTCGGGTTCCCATACTGAAACGTCAGCAAGAGGAACGAACAGAACTCCAGGATGATCAATGCACTGAACACGGAAAAACAGCGAAACAGCATTCGCCTCCGGCGCCTACCAACTGGACGATTTTCTGTCATCTTCAAGAGCAATCAGATTGAGTGAAATGTCCACCGTCCAGACGCTTTGCTATTCCTCCGATAATAGAGGCCAACGGTGAAGCGACGCCAACGCACAGCCGTCTTTGCGTGGATAAGGAGTCCGCGAAATTGAGATTATCGGCAGGATTCGCTTGAGCAACTTGGGTATGTGGTCAACAATCCCTTAAAGGGCTTGTTATATCGTAGCGTTAATCAAAAATCCAATCGTTACTTTTCACATCAAGGAGAATTCGACCATGGCAACAAAGAACCTGGTTTGTTTCGCTCTGTTTGCGGTTACTTCAACCAGCCTCTTGGCTGATGAGGCAAGGAAACAGAAACGAGTTCGCCCAGCCGCCCCTGGAATTACACGACTACTTGTCGGCAGGATCGAGCTCACGGATGCCCAGAAGGCAGAGCTGAAGAAGGTAGACTCAAAGTTCGCGGATCGCTTTAAGGCGTTGGTTAAGAAGCAGCAGACCGTGCTAACGGATGAGCAGAAAAAAGCACAACGAACCGCCATCACCAAGGCGCGAGAGGAGAAGAAGACCGCAATTGAGACCCGCAAGGACATTGCATCTGCGGTGCAGCTTACTGACAAACAAAAGGCCCTGCAAAAAGAACTCGGCAAGGCCAGAGAGGCTCTCAACAAGGAAGTCGTTGCATTGTTAAAAGACATCCTCACAGAGGAGCAATTTGAAGAACTGCCAAGGGCGAGAAGGCCCAGGGCAGAAGGCAAGCCAAGTGCAGACGCCGGCTAATCGGCTAATCCACTCCGTATGCTCGCGAAATGGGGAGCTAATTGAGTCTGAAATGCACGCAAGCCCGGGTGAGCAACTCTACCCAAACAGCTGGCGACTGCGGCCTGTGTTCAACGAACGGTTCCGCCCTGTACGTTCGGCATGTTGTTTCAGTGAAGAAGTTCGGCCAACGCCGGAACCGTGCCATTTGCCGAAGCGTTTGACGCACTCCACCCATAGTTCAGACGTTACGCCCACACGTTCAAAAATCGACAAAAGGTCGGAGGGAATCGTCCCTGACTTTCCATCACGACGAATCTGACGCCCTGTCCAGTCCAGCAGTTGTAGGTACTCCGCGAGCGATAGATTCAAACACCCTTTGTTACTCGTGCGACGTTTCGATTTGCGATTGC
>CAYZYB010001006.1:0-2602 GCA_964481505.1 uncultured Planctomycetaceae bacterium
CGCAAAGAGTCTGCTGTGATTTCCTTGCGTCTTGGCGACATTGCGCCTTTGCGTTAAGTCTGTTTTCGGCAGGCTGGTCCTATTTGGGTTCGGCCACAACAGCTGACCTCGCGGGGAGTGTTATTCGCATTGGCTGTCCGTCGGTGCATCGTGTCTCAATCTCAGTTGAGGTTGTGATTCGCACGTCTGTGTCAGCCCACGTGAGGGACGGTAGTTCCAGTTCGATAGGTTCCGAACCGGAATTGAACGCGGCCAGAAATTGGGACGACTTTCCTTCGACGGTGAATGCGGCGGCCATTTGTTCTGCTTTTAAGAGTGTGGGGGCGTCTTTGCTGCCGATGCCGGATGATGTTCGTAGTTGGATGCACTGCTGGTACCAGGCTTTGAGGTCTGTGTCCCAGTCGGCTTCCTCCCACGGGAATCCTTTGCGGCAGTCGGGGTCGTGGCGGCCGTCGAGGCCGACTTCGTCGCCGTAGTAGATGCAGGGAGCACCGGGTAGCAGGCACACAAACAGCCACGCCATTTGCAGAGCTGTCTTGTCGCCGCTGCAGCAGGTCAGGAAGCGAGGCATGTCGTGGCTGTCGAGCAGGTTGAGTTGTGATGCCGCGACTTCGGGGGCGTACATGGCCGTCACTTTGGCGATTTCCGCGGCGAATTCTTCTCCCGTGAAGGCTTTGACGTGGCTGAAGCTGGAGGGGCGTCGTGTTTCTTCCAGGTCCAGGCTGTCGCCGCCGAAGAAACCGATGCACGCGGCCGTGACCTGGTAGTTCATCACGGCGTCCCACATGTCGCCCTGCAACCAGCGTTTGGCTTCGCCCCAGACTTCGCCGACGATGTACGTTTCCGGATTGATGGCTCGCACCCGGCGACGGAATTCTCGCCAGAAGTCGTCGTCTTCGATTTCGTTGGGCACGTCCAGTCGCCAGCCGTCGATTCCGAATTTCACCCAGTGCTCGGCCACCGAAAGCAGGAACTCACGAACCGCCGGGCAGTCGGTGTTGAACTTCGGAAGCGCGGGCAGGTTCCACCATGCGCCATAGCCGATCGCTTCGTAACTGCCCTGCCCTGACGACAGCTTTTCTGAAGCGGCGGCAGCGGGATACGGCTGAAATGGTTGAGTGCCGTTTAGAAAGTCGGGATGAAAATGGAACCAGTCGCGGTATGGTGACGCGGCTCCGTTTTCGAGCACATGATGAAACTGCCAGAAGCCGCGGCTGGCGTGATTGAAGACGCCGTCCAGCACGATGCGAATGTCTTTGGCATGGGCGGTGTCAATGAGTTCTCGCAAAGCGTTGTTGCCGCCCAGCAGCGGATCGACGTTGAAGTAGTCGAATGTGTGGTAGCGATGATTGGCCGCGGAAGAAAAGATCGGGCAGAAGTAGAGTGCGTTGACGCCGAGATCTTTGAGGTAGTCCAGCCGCTGCGTGACGCCGTACAGGTCTCCCCCTTTGAAGCCGTGCGGTGTGGGGGCACTGTCCCAGGTTTCGATGTCTGCATCGAAGTCGACTTTTCCACTGCGAGCGAATCGGTCGGGGAAGATCTGGTAAAAGATGGCGTCGCGAACCCATGCGGGTGTGTCGATGGTCATGTTGCTGTGTTTCGGTTGTCGTGAATTAATTTGCGTGCGTGGTTAGATAGATTCGCGTGGAATTGGGAGCGCATAGGGTGGATGGGGTTGGAGCGAGGGACGAGCGAAACCCCGGGGTTTCCTTCGCTGCTCAGTCCAACCCCGGCCACGTGCCGTAGGTCAGGCTGTGCCTGACGGTTGGTTGCATCGTCAGGCACAGCCTGACCTACGAGCCCGTAGTTTAGACAAGTGCAGCGTCGGGAGTCGTGTGGAAGGCCTCTGGAGGCTTGATTTCGTCGGGTTAACGAATAGTTGACTCAATCGTCGGTCGCTCGGTGTTTCTGAACGGCTGAGCATCTATACTTTGCGGCTCGATTTCGCGCGGGACGTAGTTGATGCGACGGTCGATGTCGTCGAACGCGGAACGAAGTGTGATCGAGTTCCATTTGCTAAATCCAATCCCCCCTTTTGAGTGTTTGATTCGATATGAAGAATGATTTGTTTGACCTGACTGGTGATGTGGCCGTTGTGACTGGCGGAACGGGAACTTTGGGCGGCGCGATGGCCGACGCTTTGGCGGGATACGGCGCGAAGATTGCGATTCTTGGTCGCAACGCAGAACGCGGTGCCGCGCGAGTGAAGGCGATTGAAGACGCGGGCGGGACGGCGATCTTTCAGGCAGCGGATGCTCTGGACGTCGATTCGATGGCGGCCGCGCGAGACACCATCAATGAAAAGCTTGGGCCGGTCAGCGTGCTGGTGAGTGCTGCGGGGGGGAATCATCCGGACGCAACTTTGCCGCCGGGAAGCGACTTCTGCAAACTGCCGAAAGACGCATGGAACAGCGTCTTCGATCTGAATCTGGTCGGCGGTTCGCTGCTTCCGGCGCAGGTGTTTGGTGAAACGATGCTGGCGAACGGTAAGGGAAGTATCATCAACATCGCGTCGATGGCTGGCATGGTGCCGTTGTCTCGCGTGGTGGCATATTCGGCATCGAAAGCGGCTGTGTTGAATCTGACTCAGTTTCTTTCGCGC
>CAYZYB010001007.1:0-2597 GCA_964481505.1 uncultured Planctomycetaceae bacterium
CCAGCGGATCGACGCTCTTTCGCCGTTGATGTCGAGGGTGTAGAGAGCCTTGTGACCGCGAGCGTAGCGAGTACTTTCGAACAGGCCGAGCGAGCCGTTACCGAAGTGACACATGAATGTGCATGCGTCATCGATGGTCACAGGCTGCATCTTGCCGGTTTCGTTGTGCATACGTTCTTTGACAAACGTTTCTGTCATCGCACTGACATCGCTGATTGACCCGTTCAGCCAGATTGCCGTATCGATGCAGTGGGCGAGAAGGTCACCGGTCACACCAGAACCGGCAGCCTTGGCATCCAGTCGCCATAAGGCGGCTCCGCCCTGGGGCAGATTCGCGTCAATCGTCCAGTCCTGAAGAAAGTTGGCGCGGTAGTGAAAAATCCGCCCCAGACGTCCGTCGTCGATCAGCTTCTTTGCCAGTGTTACTGCGGGAACTCGCCGGTAGTTGTACCAAACTGTGTTGGCGACTCCCGCTTTTTCGACGGCCGCTACCATGCGTTCGCCTTCTTCCGGATTCAACGCCAGTGGCTTTTCGCACAGGATCATTTTGCCAGCTTCAGCGGCAGCGATTGCAATTTCTGCGTGCGAATTATTCGGTGTGCAGATGTCGACGGCGTCGATGTCATCGCGAGCAATCAGGGCTCGCCAATCCGTTTCGATACTTTCGTACTGCCACTGATCGGCAAATGCCTGAGCGTTTTCGGCGTTGCGACCACAGACTGCTTTCAGCACAGGGCGGTGTTGCAGGTCGGGAAAGAAATCGTTCGCTCGTTTGTAGCCATTGCTGTGAGTCCGGCCCATGAAGCCGTAGCCGATGAGTCCGATATTAAGAGGCTTAAGTGCCATTGGGTTTTACTTTCTATTGAAGTGTCTTGTGATCCGGGAGGTCTGTTTGGCAATGAGGTTACGACACTGAGCAGTTGTCGCGGACCTTGATCATTGTGTCGAGAATTGTGTTCCACGTTGAAGCGGTTTCCAGCATTTCGTTCGGGAACATACAGCCGTCCCAGCAGATGTGTTTGATGCCACGTTCTGCGGCTCCTTCGAGCCAGTAGCTCGAACACTTAACGATGTCCAGCTTGCCGTTTGGATCGTCTGCTGGGCAATGTTTGCCCGTTTTGTCGTGCGAACCTGCACCATGAACTTCGCCATCATTCTGCGCGACGTGGAAGTCGATCGTCCATGGGCGCAGCTTGTCTGTCATGGTTTTGTAAGCGGCGTAGAATTCTTCGTCGCTGTAACCGGGTTGCACCAGTGCATGGTCCGGAGCGTTGTAACCCAGCAGGTACAGATATGTGTGAGCGAGGTCTGCCTGGAAGCCAAGAGATTCCGGCATGCCGACTTCTTCGAGCAGGTCCAGGATGTCTTTCCAGCTGTGCATACCTGCCCAGCAGATTTCACCTTCAGCCGCCAGTCGTTCGCCACTGTCTGCTGCAATCTTAGCCGCTTCTCGGAACGTGTTGGCGATCTTCGTGGTGTTGGCTTTGGGGTCTTCGCGCCACTTGTCGACGCCGAACTCAGCGGAATCGAGTCGGATGACTCCGTATTCACGAACGCCGTGTTCTTTGAAGATACCCGCGATTCGGCAGCCAACTTTGATGGCTTCAAGGAACTTATCTATTTGTTCTTTGTCGCCCATGGCCGAATCACCAACGGTGCCACCCCAAACCGGAGCCACAACCGAACCGACTTTGAAGCCGTGGGATGCGATCAGGTCTGCGATACGACGAATTTCGTCATCGTCAGCATAAGGATCTGTGTGAGGATGAAACAGAAAGTAGTCAATGCCGTCGTACTTCTGACCATTGACTTCAGCAGCGGCGGTCAACTCCAGCATTTTTTCGAGGCTGATCGGTGGCTCCTGGCCTTCGTCAGTTCCCTTACCAACAAGTCCCGGCCACATTGCGTTGTGCAGTTTAAATGTGCTCATGCTATCTCCAGTTTATTTTGCGTGCGATCAGCTCAACACGACGATTTTTGAAGCAGAAAGCTTAGCCAAACAACTCTTCGCGGACCAGTAACACGGGCGAATTCATTAAATCTCCCGCCGGAAACTCACGGTTCGCTCAGGCAGTGGAAAGCAAATACGTCGCGCATTTCTGGTGATTTGATAGGAGCCATGTTCCAGTGGTGATCTGCGGAAGTCTGCTGTACTGTGTGGCGACAGACTGACTGATAAAAATGCCGGACTTGTGTAGCCGGCTGACCGGTCCGATTGAGGAACACCGAAATGGCCACTTTTAGTTCAGCACGACGATTTCATATTTGGTTGTTGGCAATCGTCATTCTGTTGATGGTGCCACGAGTTTCGCGAGCGCAGCGGAAAGTGGAAGTTCCGATTCCCAGGTTTTCATTTCTAGCGCCGGAAAAGGTCAGCATCTTTCCAGTGTTCTTTGTGGCATCTGACCAGCCAAAGCCACCGCCGTCTGAAGCTGAAACACTCCGGCGGCATTTGTCGTGGGCTCAGGACTGGTTCAAAAAACAGCTTCACGGAAAGAGCACCTTTCAAATATTTTCGGACAAAGCGTACTTGTATCGTGGCCGGCATCCTCTGGCCCACTACGTTTCACAAGAAGGGGGAAAACGCGCTCCACTAC
>CAYZYB010001008.1:0-2597 GCA_964481505.1 uncultured Planctomycetaceae bacterium
TCACAATTACGGTGGCACCGTAAGCTGTTTTTCGCTGCTGTGTGTCTCGCACTTTTCTGCATCTGTATTGAAGCCGTTCTCGCGTTGGCCGGCTTTACTCCGGTTGTGGAAACCGCAGATCCCTACGTCGGATTTTCATCATGGATTCCGCTGTTTGAACCGGTGAGTGATGCTCCGGAGCTGCGCGAAACTTCGGTCAACAAGCTCACATTTTTCAATCAACAGCGTTTCGCTGCACGCAAGTCGGCAGATGGCTTTCGAATATTCACCGTGGGTGGTTCGACAACCTACGGTCGCCCATATGACGACACAACATCGTTTTCGGGTTGGCTTCGACGGTTGCTTCCTCGCGCAGATGGTTCGCGCAATTGGGAGATCATTAATGCTGGCGGCATTAGCTACGCCAGCTACCGCGTAGCCAGGGTCATGGAGGAGTTAAGTGAGTTCGAGCCTGACCTGTTTGTCGTCTACTGCGGTCACAATGAATTCCTTGAGGAGCGAACTTACCGTGATCAGAAACAGACATCCTCCATTCTGACTACAATCGGCGGCATAGCGAGCCATACAAGAATCTATGCCGCCATGCAAAGTGCACTGCACGCGGCACCCGCTGCTCGATCAGCCGTTTCGGAGTCCCAGTTACCGGCTGAAGTCGTCACCTTGCTTGATAGCTCTGTCGGTCCAAACGGATACCGCCGCAACCAAAAGCTGAAAATCCAAATCCAGAATCACTATGAGATTAATCTCCGGCGCATGGTTTCAATCGCACGTGCTACCGGAGCCCGGATTCTGTTTGTGGTTCCGGCGTCAAATCTCAGAGATTCGTCGCCATTCAAAAGCGAATACAGTGCCCTTGTCACGCCTCAGCAGAAACGCCAGATCGCGAATTATGTGCGGTCTGCTGAGCGCTTGTCAGCGGAAGGAAAGACAGAACAGGCTCTATTCCAAATTGAAAATGCTCTGGCGATCGATTCGAAGCTCTCAACACTGCACTACCGCCGTGGACAGCTTCTGTACTCGATGGAGAAATTTGACGCAGCGCGCGAAGCATTTAACCTCGCCGTTGAAGAAGACATTTGTCCGCTCCGAATTCTTGCGGAAATGCAGGATTCCGTTCGCCGTGTGGCGACCGAATTGAACGTCAGCTGCATCGATTTCGCTGAGTTGGTAGAACGGAAGGCTAAAAACGGGATACCCGGACGAGATCTGTTTCTGGATCATGTCCATCCCAATATCCGAACAAATCGTCTGCTGGCATTAGCCATTATTGATGAACTTGCCGCAATGGAAATCGTCACTCTATCGGCAGATTGGACGCCGGCAACCGTGGAAGACGTCACCAGAGAATTAGAAGGCGGTCTCGACAAAACTGCCCACGGCATTGCGTTACGAAATCTGTCCAGAGTCCTTGGTTGGGCGGGCAAAACAGACGAAGCCTACAACCTTGCCCTCGAAGCCGTCCAGTTGGCGCCGGAGGACGCAGAAACGCTGTTTCAGGCAGGAATCGCTTACGAAGGCGCAGGCCAACTGGATCAGGCAGAACAGCACTACAGGCAAGCCGGTAAACTTGATCCAGACTATGAGGCAGTCTATCTCAACCTGGGCGTCGTGTTGGGAAAGCTGGAGAGGTACGAAGAAGCGAAGGCAGAGTTTCTTGTTGGATTGCGCCGCACCCCTGATTCGCCAGCACTTTTAAACAACCTGGCGACGGTCTGTGAGTTACTGAAAGAGTTCGACGAGGCGCGTACCTATCGAGAGCGGGCCGCCGACACACTTCGTATGCAAAAGACGAAGCTTCGAAATTAATGATCTGTAGAAGCTGAGTTTTCGTGTTCTGCGATTCGCCGGCATTCCGTTGTGAATCCGTGAATCCCTGGGCCTCAGGTAAGGTTCCCTACGTCCATCAGTGTCAGTTGCAATCCGCGTTGCCCAGCAAAGTCGCCACCCAGCGAGTGTCTTCGAAGCCGTCGAGTGCGATTCTTACTGTCATGGTGAGTGGCACGGAAAGCAACATTCCGATTGGGCCGAGTACCCACCCCCAGAAGACCATCGAGCAGAACACGACCAAGGCGGACAGGCCGAGTCCTTTGCCCATCAAACGGGGCTCGATAAAATTCCCCACCACGCCGTTCACAATGATGAATCCAATGGCCGCAGCAATGGCCGGCAGAGTTGTGAGATCCAGCCATGCGATCAATACTGCAGGCACGGCGGCTATGATCGATCCGATGTTTGGAATGTAGTTGAACAGAAACGCCAGCAGCCCCCAGAGCGCGGCGTACGGTACCCCCAGAAACCACAGCCAAACAGCAATCAAAACTCCGGTCACCACACTGACGGCTGTTTTGATCCGGATGTAATCCTGCATGCTGCCAATGATTTCCTGTGACCTGGCAGTCGCATCGTCGCTGTGATTGAATGCCTCGCGAATTTTGCGACGAAACGTACCAGCTTCCAACAGGATGAAGATCACAGTCAGCAGAACCAGGAACGTATTCCCGAGCAACACCAGGATTCCGTTGGCAAGATCGACCAGCCACGAAAGCCATGTCGCCGGTGAGACTTTGCTCCACAAGTGATCAATAATACTCTCATCG
>CAYZYB010001009.1:0-2594 GCA_964481505.1 uncultured Planctomycetaceae bacterium
CGTCCATCCCGTCGATTGGTTCATCAACAAGCGGTTGCAGAAGGCTGGGTTGTCGCCAGCCGCCGACGCACCACCATCAGAACTCACACGTCGTTTAAGCTTTGGGCTTACCGGATTGCCGCCGGAACGGAGACGCAGGACATCACTGGCCGCAAAGTTTGCTGACGACTTCACAAAAGATGCGACCGCTGCTGTGATGACTTATGCCAAAGAATTAATGGCGTCACCGCATTACGGCGAACATTTCGGTCGGCAATGGCTGGATGTTGCTCGCTACGCCGATTCCGGCGGCTTTGCCAACGATTATGCTCGCCCAAATGCATGGCGGTATCGAGATTACGTGGTCCGATCGTTCAATGACGACAAGCCGTACAACGAATTCGTTCAAGAACAAATCGCTGGTGATGAACTCGATCCAACGAATGCGGAACAGATAATCGCCACTGGTTTTTTACGAATGGGGCCCTGGGAACAAACCGGCATGAGCGTCTTTCGTCTGACACGGCAGCAGTGGCTGGATGACGTCACCGATTCTGTCGGGCAGACGTTTCTCGCTCACGCTCTGCAGTGCTGCAAGTGTCACGACCATAAGTTTGATCCGATTCCGACCCGAGACTACTACAGCATGATGGCGGTGTTCTCAACGACGCAGTTCGCAGAACCGGATCTACCATTCCTGCCCGCTGAAAACACGGCTGGCTTCAAGGAAACCGAAAGCTGGGTGAAAGCGAAGGTCGCTGCCTATCAGAAGCAAAGCAACGAACTGGACGCTCAAATTAAGAAGAACCAAAAGGAAGAAAGCGGCAACGCGAAAGTTGGTAACAACGGACTTGACCCCGGCGACGAAAATTCACTGGCTCGCATGCGAAAGAACATCAGCCGCCACCGAATCGAACTCGACAAAACTCGCCCCGTGGCATTCGCTGTCTACACCGGCAGCACGATTCAGCGAAACAACGTTTCCGGTCGTTTGACACCGCCACAGAATCCGTGGAAAAAGGGAACAATTGAAGAAGACACGATTCTGACAGGCGGCGACGCCTACACCCGTGGCGCTGAAGTTGGGCCGGCTCCGTTGAGTGCCGCGGAATCGATGAGCGACTGGACAACCAAACCGTTTCCGGACAAAAAAGGAAAACGGCGACTGGCTTTAGCAAACTGGATTGTTGACGAACGCAACCCGCTCACCGCGCGAGTAATGGTGAATCGCGTTTGGTCCTGGCACTTCGGGCAGGGGCTGGCCGGCAATCCGAACAACTTTGGCGCCACCGGAAAGTTGCCCACGCATCCGCAACTTCTGGACTACCTTGCCGATTGGTTTATGAAGCACAACTGGTCGGTCAAGCAACTGAACGAACTCCTGCTGTCATCAGACGCCTATCGTCGCAGTTCCCGCCACCGCGATCCGGCAGCACTTTCAACGCTGGACCCAGGCCGCGAATTGTATGCGACTGCCAGTTCTCGCCGACTCACCGCCGAAGAGCTTCGCGATGCGATGCTGGCTGTGAGCGGTGAACTGAATCGCGCCGTTGGAGGCGTTCCGTGTCGCCCGGATATCAATCTCGAAGTCGCCATGCAACCACGTCAGATCATGGGCGGAACCGCTTCGGTTTACGAACCCGATCCCCTGCCGCAGCAACGCAATCGTCGCACCATCTACACAGAAAAATCGCGAGGGATTCGTGATCCTTTCATGGAAACCTTCAATCAGCCGGTACCGGACAAGTCCTGCGAAATGCGTGAAACGTCCACCGTCGCTCCTCAGGCCCTCACGCTCTTCAATGCCGAAGAAGTTAAGGACCGTGCCCTGTCGTTTGCGGCGGCTTTGTTAAACCACGTGTCAACGGCGCCGAAGTCGCCAGAGTTCGAAGCGAACGATTCCGCTGTGATTCGACTGGCGTTCACATGGGCACTCGGTCGGCCACCGTCGAAGATGGAGCTGAAATCATGCGTGAAGCATTGGGCGGCAGCCACGCAGGAAGAGCGCGGCAAGACATACTCGGCCCCGGAATACCCAACCGAAATCAAACGAACCGTGATGGCAGAAAAGACGGGCGAACCTTACGACTTCATCGAAGCAATGCCGGCCTACGAAACCTACGTTCCTGATCTGCAACCCCACCAAATCGACGCCCGAACCCGCGGACTCGCTCAGGTTTGCCTGGTTCTTTTCAACCTCAACGAATTCGCCTACCTGGATTAATGCAAATCGACATGATGGCAGATTCTTCCCCCGCATTCGCTCCACAGCGACGCGATTTTCTATACGGCCTCGGCGCCAGCCTGGGTTCGGTGGCGCTGACTTCGATGATGCAGGCCGATGAACACGGTTCGCCGTCGAACAAGCAACCGCATCACGAACCGAAGGCCAAACGCTGCATCTTTCTGATGATGGAAGGCGGGCCTTCGCACCTGGACACCTTCGATCCCAAACCGGAACTCACCAGGCAGCACCTCAAAGAGTTCACGCGATCCGGTGAAGAACAAAGTGCGATGTCGTCTGGCAAACGCTATTTCGTAAAGAGCCCCTTCGAATTCATGAAGGCAGGCGAATCCGGCGCCGATATCAACACCGCGTGGGAACACCTTCAGAC
>CAYZYB010001010.1:0-2589 GCA_964481505.1 uncultured Planctomycetaceae bacterium
GCTTTCTACGGTTCCGGCTTCGATTCTACTTTGGCCGTGACACTGGATGGCTACGGTTCGGGTTGCTGTGGTGGAGTCTACCGATGTGAAAACGGAAAGCTGGAAGTTCTTAAGCGATTCGATTTTCCCAATTCGCTGGGCGTCTTCTATGAGCACGTAACAAGCGGCCTGGGTTTCCGACCATCACGTCACGAAGGCAAAATTGTTGGCTTGGCTTCCTACGGCGATTCGAAGCACCTGCGCGACGTGCTGTGGAGTCGATTCGAAATTGTCGAAGGCGAACTACGCATCAAAGGCGGGATGAACCACTTCCTGGCGCGGTTCATGGCCGAACACTTTGCGAAACGTGACGTCGCGGCGGCGTACCAGGACGTACTTGATGAGATCACGCAGAAGCTTGTTGACTACTGGGTGAAAGAAACCGGCCTCAGCAACGTCGTGGTATCGGGGGGAGTTCATGCGAACGTCAAACTGAACCAACGGATCCACTCCGTTGAAGGTGTCAAGCAGGTGTTTGTGTATCCGAACATGAGCGATGGTGGCTGCGGCACCGGTGCGGCCATGCTGGCATTTGCTGAAGCGGGAGTCAAACCGCAGGAAACGACCACAGTCTACTACGGTCCCGATTACGAGGACGATGCGATACGCGAAGCACTTGCCGCTGAAAATCTGGAGTTCGAACAACATGAAAATGTCGAACAGCGCATTGCGGAAGTTCTGTGCGATAACAAGATCGTCGCGCGGTTCCATGGTCGCATGGAATACGGTCCGAGAGCTCTTGGGAACCGATCGATTCTCTACCCGCCGCGCGATCCAAAGGTCAATCAGTGGCTAAATCATCAACTCGGCCGAACAGAGTTCATGCCGTTCGCCCCGGCAGCGATGAAAGAAAAGGCTGCCGAATTGTTCATCAACATGGACGGCTGCGAAAAGACTGCGGAGTACATGACCGTCACGTTCGACTGCACGGATGAAATGAAGCAGAAATGCCCGGCGGCGGTTCACATCGACGGAACCGCGCGGCCGCAACTGGTGAGTCCGGAAACGAATGAGAGCTTCTACAAAATCCTGAAGCACTACCACGAGCAGTCAGGAATCCCCGCGCTCATTAACACCAGTTTCAACATGCACGAAGAACCAATCGTCTGCTCACCACCCGATGCAGTCCGTGCCTTCCTGCTGGGGAATATTGACTACCTGGCAATCGGTTCGTTCCTGGTTCCGCATCCGAAGCTGGAAGAAAACGCCAAACGAGAAACGCAGCTAGCCGCCCTTTAGAAGAACAGCGCGCCCCGAGCCGGAAGGACGTCTGGCACGTGGCGCGTTGATTGGCGGGAAGGCGTATCCGGGTCCGCATTTCCGGACTCGGTATGCTGCAATCCAGGGCAGTTATCGGACGTGGAGTCGATACTTACCATGTCATCCGTCAACGTTGCCGTGCGATTCTGTTGACGCTGGCCCCTGGAACCAGCCTGCAATCCCACTTCTGGCCAGCATCGCTTCGGCATCACGGCATTCGCTTTGTTTGTCCTGATCGCGTTCCCGTGCGTCTGTACGGCCAAGGCCAACTTGGCCACTCGGAAGTTGTCGCACGTCACAGGCATAGGCTATTTTTGCCGTCGCCTTCATCATCGTCGTCTTTCTTTTCGTCGGCGAATTTCAATTCGATGATCTTCTTGCCGATGGCGGTCTTGCCGGGACCGTGATCAAAGTACTTGCATTTGAAAAAGATCGTTTTCTTTTCGGCGAGTGCTTTGGCGAGGATGTCTTCGTACTTTTTCGGAAGCTTGTTCTTTTTATAGCCCAATTGACCGGGGACGAATTTGATCATTCGCAACTTCTTGTCAGTCGGGACAAACCGGTAAACCTCTTTGCCGTGTGCTTTGTATCGATCCACGATTCCGGTGCCGGATTGCTCCTTCTGTGCTTTTGGTTTCTTCTTCTCTGCGGCCGACAGATTGCAGGCGAAGCAGGCGAGTAGGACGATGGGTAGCAGGATGTGTCGTTTGTTCATTGGGTGTCCTTTTGGTGTTGGGTAGGTGGAAGTAGGGTAGTGCCGGTTGCTCGCAACCAGTGTGCCGGAGGCACGGGAGGCGGTTTTTGATGCCTTGAATGTTCGATGACTGCCGTTGGGGATTTGCCTTCGGACTCCTGGGCTTCGCCCACTGGTTGCGAGCGGGGCACCACAGCCGTAGGCCTTTCTCTCCGAGACAGGAATTTCCCCTGCTGATTGCCAGGCAAAAGGGGAACCGCGAATTGACGCGAATCTCATGGTGTCCGAGGCTGTCTTTATTCGCGTGCATTTGCGTCCATTCGCGGTTTTAAATGACTCCTCACTAACTTAAGAGCAGATAGTTTTCGCGTGGCCGGACTCCTGGGCTTCGCCCACAGGTTGCGAGCAACCTGTGCTACCCGCTGCGCTCAGTCCATCCCGACCAGTCATTGGGCTCTGTTACTTAAATCCGATTTCGGTGAGCACGTCTTGGCTGTCGGCGAACTTGTTTTGTTGGACGCCGACGTGGCGGAGCATGGACAGCCACAGGTTGGAAACCGGAGTCTTGTTTGCTTCGTACACCACGTTGCGGCCCT
>CAYZYB010001011.1:0-2588 GCA_964481505.1 uncultured Planctomycetaceae bacterium
CTCCTCCACAGATGGCTCAGCCCACCGCGCAGTCAACCACACCGCCTCAACCTGCCGCCCAACCGCAGTTTGCACGGACTGGTACCGCAGGAGTTGCTGCAGCTGGCGCTGCGGCAACCGCGGCCGCTCAGGCAACGCCCCCGCCTCAGCAGCAGCAGCAATCTCCTCAGCAGCAGCCGGGAGTCGATCATGGAGCGGCCATGCAGCGTTCTTCGGCATTGGCAAAAGCGTCGCAGTTCGCGTCAACCAAAGAATTTGGCTACTCACTCGTAAATTCGCTATGCGGTCAGCTTAACGCCGAACAGGTTATGTTTGGCATTGCAAATAATGGACGCGTAGAAGTGGAAGCGGTGTCTGGCGTGGCGGACTTCAAAGCACACGGTCCCGGTGTGACGTCGGCTCGGCAGGCGATGGAAGAATGCCTTGATGATCGAGCAGTCGCGATCGCTCAGGCGGAACCAGTCGAAGGCACAATCTCGCTGCCGATTCATAAGAAATGGGCCACGGAGACAAATAACTCCTGCGTATGCAGTATCCCGCTGATTCATGAAGACGAAGTCACCGGCGTGATTTCTATTCGGCGTTCGTCGAATCGACCGTTCAAAAAAGAAGAGACAAGCGGCCTGCAGCAGATGCTGACTCCGTATGGTTCGGCGATTCGCGTCATCGAAAAAGCCAATCGCTCGGTCGGAAAACAGCTTTCGACGGCCGTCGGGGATTCCGCTCGCAACACTCTTGGTCGAGGTTCCCTGGGACGTAAACTTGTGTTTGGCGGCTTGTTGCTGGGGCTGCTGTGGTTTCTGCTTGGAACAATGATCTACCGGCCGCTGTGCCGCACGCGTGTCATGGCATCGGACATGCACCACTTTTCTGCTCCGTTTAACGGAAAGCTGAACGGCGTCTTTGTGCACCCGGGGAAGAGAGTTGAACAGGGAGAGTTGCTTGCCGAGTTCGACACTGCTGATCTGCGTCTGCAGCTCAACAGCCTGATGCGACAGGCTGCCGCGACCGACGTCGAATTTCGTCAGGCGATCAGCGATGACCTGATGCCCGCCGCGGCTCTGGCAAAGTCCAGAGTGACCGTGCTTAGAGCTCAGGCTGCCGCTCTTCAAAAGCAGATCGCCGAAGCAAAGATTGTTGCTCCCGTCGACGGCACCGTGCTGCTGTCGGATCTTGACCAGCGCATCGGACAGGTGTTTCCACAGGGCGAAGAAATTATGCAGTTTGCTGCGGACGGCGACTGGATGCTGGAAATTGAAGTCCCCGACGACATCGCCAATTATGTTGCACCAGAACAGTCGGGAACATTCGCCGCAGCTTCGTTCCCGACGGAAAAGCAATCGTTCGCGATCGACCACATCGACGGATCAGCCACCACAATGGAGGATCGCAATGTATTCATCGCCAGAGCTCCATTAGAAAGTCGTCCGGAATGGATGCGATCCGGAATGGAAGGGACCGCTCGAGTTGAAACGGTGGAACGCCCGGTGTGGTGGGTCGCCATGCATCGCGTCGTTGACTGGGGCCGAATGAATTTTTGGCTCTGATCCGGCGTCAACACGAATTTCAAATCTCAAATTTCAAATTTTCGCTTACACCAAACCCTGAAACCTGAAACCCTAAATTGAACCAACCCGCTCCCCCACCTCAGGCCGCTCCCGATCCTTTTGCTCAGGCAAGAGAGATCAAGGTGACGCTGCGTTCTGATCTGCAGGTCAGCCGGCAGGTCTACCAGGGGAGTCCGGTGTACGTGCTGCACGATCCTGTATCATTTCGCAGTCATCGTCTGAACGTCTTTCAATACAGAATCCTGTCCGCTTTGGATCCGGACCAGAATCTGGGGACAAACTTTCAGGCATTGGTTGCGAAACAGGAATTCGATCACGACGAGGAACAGGATTACTTTGATCTGCTGACGTCATTTTCGCGACTCGGACTGATCAACATGCCGGGGCAGAGCGGCGCGAAGCTTTACGCACAGCACGTCAAAATGAATTCCGCAAAGCGACGCGGTAAGTTGCTTGGTGTTCTTTTTCTCCAGGTCCCACTGGTGAAGCCCGACAACTTTCTGACGCGCACAGTGGGGCGAGTGTCGTGGCTGTTTACCAGAACGTTTCTCGCGTTCTGGCTGATCGGAATGGCGGCCGCACTGTACGTTATCATCAGTCGGTTTAGTGACATCGTGCAGCCGTTGAACGGAATACTGGCGACAAAGAACCTGCCGTTCTTATGGGTGGCTTTCGTTGGCCTGAAAATCTGGCACGAACTCGGCCACGGCTACGCCTGCAAAGTCTTTGGCGGTTTTGTCCCTGAAATGGGGACAATTCTGATTGCCGGAACGCCGGCGGCGTACGTCGATGCGTCAACCGCGTGGAGCTTTCCGGAACGCTACAAACGTCTGGTTGTGATGTGTGGCGGAATGTTCTTCGAATCGTTGGTCTTTATTCCCGGCGTCTTCATCTGGGCATTTTCCAGCAGCCCCATGCTTTCGTCGTGTGCGTATCAACTGGTGATCATGGCCAGTCTGGTGACGTTGCTGTTCAACGCGAATCCGTTGATGAAGTTCGACGGCTACTTCATTCTTAGCG